>WFXF01000022.1 GCA_015490755.1 Gammaproteobacteria bacterium | reverse complement strand
AGTTAAAAATTCTTGACCCACGTCTAGGAAAAGAGATTCCCCTCCCAGAGTATGCGACCGATGGCTCGGCAGGCATGGACTTGCGCGCCTGCATTGATCAGCCACAAACAATCAAACCGGGTGAAACGCAGCTCATCCCAACGGGAATTTCTATCCATATTGCAGATACCGGTTTAGCGGCTGTTTTACTGCCGCGCTCTGGTTTAGGACATAAGCACGGCATCGTACTGGGTAATCTGACAGGACTGATAGACTCTGACTATCAGGGGCAACTTTTTGTATCCGTCTGGAACCGAAGCCAGAAATCTTTCACAATCAACACTGGAGAGCGCATCGCCCAAATGGTGATTATCCCCGTGATTCAGGCAAATTTTAAAGTCGTCGAAGAGTTTGACAGCAGTCATCGAGGAGAAGGTGGATTTGGGCATACCGGCCAACACTAAAAACCAAATCATTGCACCTGAAATTTTCAAAGCCTACGATATCCGAGGCATTGTAGGCCAAACGCTTACTGTTGAAAGTGTCTATAAAATTGGCCGCGCCATTGGCAGTGAAGCGTATGCACGAGGCCAAAAACGTATTGTTGTCGGCCGTGATGGTCGCCTTTCCGGGTCTGATTTTACAGATGCATTAATACGCGGACTCTGCGCCACAGGGCTGGATGTTATCAATATCGGTATGGTACCCACCCCTGTCGTCTATTTTGCATCTCATTACCTTGAAACAGGCTCAGCTGTTATGGTCACGGGCAGTCATAACCCACCAGAGTACAATGGATTTAAAATTGTATTAGCGGATGAAACACTTTCGGGTCAAGCCATTCAATTTTTAAGAGTGCGTATTGAAACAGAAAATTTTTACTCGGGAGATGGTAATAGCACAGAAGCAGACATTTCACACCACTATGTAAAACGCATCTCTTCTGATATCACACTCAAACGGCCCTTAAAAATCGTGATCGATGCGGGAAATGGTGTTACCGGAAAAATCGCACCAGAACTGTATCGTAATTTAGGCTGTGAAGTCGAGGCCATACATTGCACCATAGATGGATATTTCCCTAATCATCACCCTAATCCCAGCCAGCCCGAAACACTGATCGACCTGATTCATGCAGTAAAAATGCATAAGGCAGACATAGGTCTGGCATTTGATGGTGATGGTGACCGCCTTGGCGTAGTCACGGCAATGGGCGAGATTATCTGGCCTGATCGCCTGCTGATGCTTTTTGCTCAAGAGATATTGGCAAGGCGCCCCGGCAGTACGGTTATGTATGACATCAAGTGCTCACACCACTTGAAAAAATTGATTGAAGATGCGGGTGGAAAACCACTGATGTGCCGTACAGGGCATTCAGTCATGAAAACAATACTTAAAGAAGTTCATGCTTCAATTGCGGGTGAAATGAGTGGACACCTGTTTTTCAAAGATCGCTGGTACGGTTTTGACGATGGCCTCTATGCAGGAGCACGCCTGCTGGAAATCCTGTCTACAACCAATCAATCAGCAACTGAGCTATTCGCGGCACTTCCAAACGCAATTTGCACCCCGGAACTTCAAATTCCAATGCCCGAAGGCATGCCACACAAATACATGGCCCGTTTATTAAAAACAGCAGATTTTGGTGATGCCGAACTCATCACAATTGACGGCCTTAGAGTCAACTTTCATGATGGTTGGGGATTAATCCGGGCATCCAATACAACATCATCACTCACATTACGTTTTGAAGCAGAAACAGAGCGCGCTTTAAAAAGAATACAGAATCAATTCAAGGCACTTATACTGTCACTTGACAATAGTTTGCCATTACCTTTTTAATTAATAAAAAATTACGAGAAAAAAATGCCATTAGATTCATCTTCAGCTATGAATGTTGCCCAGGTTCTTACCGAAGCTTTACCTTATATCAAACGCTTTAGCGGTAAAACAATTGTCATCAAATATGGTGGCAATGCCATGGTCGATGAAGCGCTCAAAAGCAGCTTCGCACGCGATATTGTTTTAATGAAGATCGTTGGAATAAACCCTGTTGTCGTTCATGGGGGCGGCCCCCAAATAGGCCATTTGCTTGAACGATTAGGCAAACAGAGCCAGTTTATACAAGGCATGCGTGTCACTGATAGTGAAACCATGGATGTTGTTGAAATGGTTCTCGGCGGGCTGGTTAATAAAGAGATTGTGAGTTTGCTAAATCAACACGGTGCACAAGCCATCGGTTTGACAGGAAAAGATGGCGGTATGATCAAAGCCCGTAAGCTCACTTTCGAAAAAGATGCGGCTGAAATGTCATCTTCCGAAATTATTGATATCGGTCATGTTGGCGAGGTTGTCTCGATTGATGCTTCTGTGGTCAACATGATTGCCAGTGGTGGATTTATACCTGTTATTTCCCCGATAGGTGTCGATAATGATGGCACTTCCTATAACATTAACGCCGACCTTGTCGCTGGAAAGATCGCTGAAGTTCTTAATGCTGAAAAGCTTATTTTACTTACAAATACGCCCGGTCTGTTAGATAAAAATGATAAAACGCTTTCCGGCCTTAATGCTAAACAGGTCAATGGATATATTGCAGATGGTACCGTTTATGGCGGCATGTTACCAAAAACCCGTTGTGCGTTGGAAGCCGTTGAGAACGGCGTTAAAACGGCTCACATTATTGATGGCCGTGTGCAACATGCCGTATTACTGGAGATTTTTACAGATGAAGGTGTAGGTACGCTTATTCGTGGGGAAAAAAACGTGTAATAAAGCACAAAGATGGGTATCGCCATGATAAAGCGATACCCACTCAGTAGTTTAAAAAGTTTAAAACCCTAAACTCACTTTAGCACTATAAGAGGTATTATCGCCTGTTTTATCCGCTTCTACTGTAAAATTAACAAGTAGCAGACTCATACTAATACCTGCAAATAATTTATTCTCGGAAAAGCTTTCGCTCGTTAGACCGGCTATATCTTTCGCATCACCTTTAGGGTCACTATTTACCCACACCTTACCCATGCCACCGTATGGAGTAAACATGATAAAACCTTTTGAGATCGAAAGCTCAATGCCTTTAGTAGAGAAATTCAGCTCATCAATTCCACTCAAGTTTGAATAAGTCCCCCGTATCGCCAGAGCAGGCGTTGCAAAAGTGCCATCCAGTATTGCATAACGGATCTCAGCACCCATCAGGCTAATATCAGTTGATGGCAGGGCTGAATAAGAGGCCCCAACATCAATACCAAATGGCAATCCCTTGTGAGCATGTAATTTAGGCAAATACAGAACACTTGAAGAGTCGTTGGCGCTGGATGCCTTTTTCCATACATCCGAGTTTTCCATTTGTGTAGCGGTCACTTCCACCCCCACATCAAAACCCATAATCCCCATAGGTTCGGCCGGAACAATCGCTTTATAACTGAAGGCAGCTCCCAAATCTTTTGATAAAGAGAGAAATTCACCTTGCCCAAGGTTTTTCAACTGATCAATATCCTCCCCGGCAAACGCAGGTGAAACGAATAGTGCAGATACTGCACATGCAAGCAAACGGTTTTTCATTAAATATCTCCAGTCTCAAAAATAAGCTCTCTGGCTTATTATCTCCCTATTTGAAGAAAATATTAAAGTTAATTGATAAAAATATTATATTTTCCACTATTTTGAGCCATTATCAGCCACTTTTATGTTTCCTTACTTACAAAGTGGGCATATAATCATAAACATTAATTATTTTAAAAAAGCAGTTAAATGGAATTATGCCTCGACCATTGCGTATAGAATATAAAGGAGCCTGGTATCACATAATTAATAAAAGTGTCGGGCAACGTCTGATTTTTCGTAACGATGATCAACGCCACTATTTTTTAAGCCTGTTGAGCGATATTTATGATATTTATGATATTCGAGTTCATGTATATTGCCTGCTACCCAAACAGTTCCACCTCCTTATTCAGACACCAAGAAGCAACTTAAGTGAAGCAATGCGCCAGCTCAATGGTGCATACACCCAATACTTCAATAACAGCTCAAAAACAAGTGGTCGCTTGTTTCGAGATCGTTTTAAAGCTGTTTTGATTGATGCTGATCAATACCTTAATCGAGTCAGCCGATTCATTCATCTACTGCCCGTTACTACAAAAAGAGTCAAAAAACCGGATGACTATGAATGGTCAAGCTATCACTCTTATATCAATAAAAACAGCTCCCCCTACTGGTTGCAGCGTAATATAATTCTTGACTCATTTGGTAAACGTCTGAAAACTGCGCAATACCGTGCTTTTGTCGAAAATAAGCGCGACGAAGAGCTCAAGGTTTTTTATGGGTGCAAAACTCAACGCTCTATTCTGGGTAACCAGGATTTTATAAATTCCACCAAACAGCGACTTTCGGGGAAACGTGTCACCACACAAAAATCAAACAAAGTAGAGGCCCGCCCCCAACCTTCACTTCGAAAAATAATGCAAACCGTTGCCAACCATTTTGAGGTGAGCACTAAAGATTTGTGCACAGAAGTTCGCGGACGTGGTGGTGGCAATCAACCTCGCGCAGTTGCAATGCTAATTGCACGAAATCCAGGAGGCTACCCATTAAAAAACATTGCAAAAGCGCTTAAAACCAATGATATTTCAACTATTTCCGCAGCAAGCAAACGAGTACGTGAACAATTAAAAAAAGACCAGACACTCACCCAAAGTGTCAATTCAATAAAAAAAGAGCTATTTGGAAAGCTATAAACCAAAAAATAGCTAAAGTTTTATAAACAATACCCGATCTCTAAACGATAATAAAAATAACCAAGGCATCACGGATGATGTATTCAGGATCTGTATGCTAAAAAATTCTTTTTTTCAAACCTTCCTGTTATGAAAGTTTTTTCCATAAACTTTCTAAAACCTAACAATAAAATGGCTATAAAAAAGCAGTATGTGCGGAATAACAGGAATCTATAGTTTTCGTTCTAAAAACAGCATTGATGGCAACTTGCTATCAAAAATGAATGACTCACTTCATCACCGTGGCCCTGATGAAGGTGGAATTCATATAGAGTCTGGTGTGGGCTTGGGGCATCGCAGACTCTCTATCATTGATTTGGCAAGTGGGCATCAACCCCTTTTCAATGAAGATGAAACAATTGCTGTTGTTTTCAATGGGGAGATTTATAATTTCAAGGAACTCACTCAAGAATTAAAGCAATCTGGGCATCAATTTCATACACATTGTGATACCGAAGTTATTGTTCACGCATGGGAAGAGTGGGGAGAAGCATGCATTGATCGCTTCCGGGGAATGTTCGCTTTTGCCCTTTGGGATAGAAACCGGCAAACTCTGTTTCTCGCACGAGACCGTTTCGGAATTAAACCTCTTTACTATGCCGAACTACCTAACAACGAACTCATTTTTGCATCTGAATTAAAAGCGCTGCTTGTTCACCCCGGGCTGCAACTAGATATTGATCATTGTGCATTAGAAGAGTACTTTGCTTTAGGTTACGTTCCCGATCCACGAACCATATTCAGTCACGTCAAAAAACTCTCCCCGGGACACTCTCTCACCTGTAAATTTGGAAACAAAATTCCAGATGAGAGGCAGTATTGGGATATCAATTTTCAGCCGTTAAGCATCACTGATGAAAATACGATACAAAGCGAGTTAATCGAACGACTTTCAGAAGCTGTTGATATACGTATGGTCTCTGAGGTTCCTCTAGGTGCATTCCTTTCCGGCGGTGTTGATTCAGGTGCAATCGTGGCTCTAATGGCAAATGCTACGACAGGCGACCCTATCAACACCTGCTCTATCGGCTTTAATACACCTGAGTACAATGAAACTGAATTTGCCGAAATGGTGGCTGACCGGTATAACACGACTCATCATGTCGAAAAAGTAGAGGCTGATGATTTTGAATTGCTCGATACATTGGCCGACCTCTATGATGAACCTTTTGCCGATAGCTCTGCTATTCCAACATACCGGGTTTGTGAGTTAGCAAAAAGACGAGTCACAGTTGCATTGTCGGGAGATGGTGGCGATGAAATTTTTGCAGGCTATCGACGCTATCAAAGACATATGAATGGTGAAAAAACTCGTTCATTGATACCTGAATTCATGAGAAGCTCCATCTTTGGGCCGTTAGGAAAGCATTACCCTAAACTCTATTCTGCACCCAGGATTTTTCGTGCCAAATCAACTTTTCAATCACTTGCCAGGAACAGCATGCAAGCCTACATGCACCTTATATCTTCAGTACATAGTGACTTAAGAAACGATTTATATTCAACCGGTTTCAAATCAACTCTTCAGGGCTACACAGCCAATGAAGTAATCCATAAATATGTAAAACAAGCACCGACAGATCACCCTCTATCCATCATTCAATATATCGATATGAAGACTTATCTCCCTGGCGACATATTAACTAAAGTCGATCGAGCAAGTATGGCACACTCACTGGAAGTCAGAGTGCCTCTGCTAGACCATAAATTTGTTGAATGGGCCTCCGGTATATCACCTGATTTAATGCTAAGGGGAAAAGAAGGGAAATATGTACTTAAAAAATCTCTGGAAAAATATCTACCCAGAGATGTTCTCTATCGATCAAAAATGGGATTTGCTGTGCCACTGGAAAGCTGGTTTCGCGGCCCATTGAAAAAGCGGGTTCGAGAATCAATTTTAGGTGAACGGCTATCTGATACAGGGATTTTTGATACAAAACATTTAGGTAACCTCGTTGACGAGCATCAATCAGGAAAAAGAGATCATAGTGGCGCAATATGGTCGCTTTTAATGTTTGATGCATTTCATCGCAAGGTACTTTCTTGATGAAACTCTACTCAACATATTCTGCCACCATTTTTTGATAGTGTTTAAAACGTTGCAGGCTGATTTTTTTTTCACTCAAGGCCGTATGAATAGCACACCTGGGTTCACTTTGATGAGCACAATTGGCAAACCTGCACTTTCCAATATAAGGCTGCAACTCTTTAAACCCATGCAATACATCATCCGCTGATATATTCCACAAACCAAAATCCCTGACACCGGGTGAATCAATCAGTTTGCCACCACTTGGCAAATGATAAAGTGTTGAGTTCGTTGTTGTATGGGTTCCTTCGCCTGTAGCCTCTGAAACTTGCCCGATCCTCATATCTTGTTCAGGTAGAAGATGTTTAATTAAAGATGATTTTCCGACACCAGAAAGCCCAACAAAGATACTGGTTTTATTTTTAAGTACGTTCAATAAAAAATCAAAACCTGTGCCCAAAGTTTGGCTGGTTTTTACCACTTGATAACCGACACGACTGTATTCAGTTTCAATATCTTCAACCAGAGAGTGATTTTTCGAGCTCAACAAATCAATTTTATTGAGTAAAATAATCGGAGTGGCTGGCAAGTTTTCAGATGCAACCAGGTAACGATCAATTAAATAGGGATTAGGCTCAGGCAAAATAGATGAAACAATCACGATCTGATCTATATTCGCGGCCATCGGTTTAAGCTTTCCACCAAACCCTGGTTTTTGCAAAAGTGTTTCCCGTGCAGCAACTGCAACAATCACACCCACGTTTTCATTTTTTTTGTCTTGTTGCCAGATCACTCGATCTCCGCAGACAATTGGCCCAAGATTTTGCCTGGCAAAGCAGCGAAATACTTTTCTATCAGTGTCTTCGACAATCAAACTTTGACCAAAGTTGGTAATTACTTGTCCGGACTGTTCAGCCCCTAACCCATGCTCAGATATATTTTTTAATATTTGATCAGACTTTTCTCGCAGCTGCTGCTGTCTCTGATGTATACGTCGTTTTTGCTGCTCATTGATCCGGCGTTTGGCCATAAATACTCAACTTTTATTGGATTTTATGTTAAAGTCTCAAACTTGAGTTTATTGCTCAAGTATTAAATAAAATCATTAAATCAGCAAGGTTATATCAAATGAACGTAGATCAACACCTCAAAGTAGCACAATGGCATATTGAACAAGCAAGATTACATGCAACAGAAAGCGGTTACAGCTGTGGCTGCCCTGCTAATGAGCATGACCAAAAAGCGATTGATGCTGTTGAGTCTGGCATTATCAAAGAAGAGAAATCCTGCTCAGTAAAATAAACTGACTTGCTATTCTGATGGGGTGATCTGCGAATGCTCTCACCCCTGCTTCTAAAACTCCCTTCAAATTCTGCACCTGGTTTATACCGCGCACCAACAATTTATTACTCACAGCTCTTGACCAATGAGCTGGAACAGGATAAAAACTGTTGTTTCGGTTAAATACCCAGAATAATCACCTGAATGAATAGCAAAGCACTCTATCTTCGTCTGATGAGCTACGTGCGAGTCTATTGGCGTATCTTTATTGTTGCTCTTATAGCAACAGCAATCACGGGTTTAAGTGATCCGGCCATCGCCGCCATGATGAAACCTCTGCTTGATGGCAGTTTTGTAGAACGAGACCCAGCATATATCACATGGGTGCCATTGGCACTCATTGCACTTTTTGCGGTGCGCGGCATTGCCACCTATTTAAGCACCATTGCATTATCATGGGTTGCCAATAAAGTGGTTCTGGACTTACGACAGGAGATGTTTTCCAAACTGCTCGTTTTACCCTCTGATTATTATGCCAACACCAACTCTGGTAGCCTGATTTCAAAAATCACTTATGATGTCAACCAGGTCAGTTCAGCGGCCACCCATGTTCTGGTTGTATTAGTCCGCGACTCTTTAGCTGTGATTGGGCTATTAGGCTGGATGCTCTACCTTGACTGGCAGTTAACCCTGATTTTTTTTGCGATCATTCCCGCCATTGCACTTGTTATCAAAATTGTCAGTAAACGAATGCGAAAGCTAAGTCGTTCATTACAAAATTCTATGGGTGATTTAACACACATTCTCGAGGAAACCACAAAGGCTCATCGCGTTGTTAAAGTATTTGGAGGGCAACGCTACGAAGACAAAAGATTTTACGCCACCGCCAATTGGCTCAGACGCTATGAAATGAAGATAAAAAGCGCATCAGCACTGAGTGTACCGGTCGTTCAATTCATTGGCATTATCGCGCTGGCAATCATTATCTATATTGCCTCGGCCAATCAGGAGATGACTGCTGGAAGTTTCATCTCATTTTTTGCTGCAATGGCTATGCTTTTCTCACCCATTAAACGCCTCACAGGTATTAATGAACACTTACAACGCGGCCTTGCTGCTGCCAGCAGTACTTTTGCATTGATTGATGAATTCCCGGAACCCGACAATGGCACTCAAAAAATTCAGCGCGCCACAGGAAAAATAGAATTTAAAGATCTCTATTTAAAATATCAAAACAGTGAAGAGTCCGCACTTAATAATATTAATTTATTGGTGAAAGCCGGTGAGACCGTTGCACTTGTTGGACAATCTGGCAGCGGCAAATCTTCTCTGGCTAATTTGATCCCACGATTTTACCAACCGACAAGTGGCCAAGTTCTGTTAGATGACATGCCTATTGAGTCACTCAAACTCTCCAGTTTACGGAAAAATATTGCAATCGTCACACAGGACGTTATTTTGTTTAACGATACTATTTCTGCAAATATAGCCTATGGCTCCACACACGGACCTAACGAGAAAGAGATTATTGCTGCAGCAAAAGCAGCGCATGCAATGGAATTTATTGAAAAATTACCGGATGGCTTGCAGACACTCGTTGGTGAGAATGGAGTGCGCCTTTCGGGTGGCCAGCGTCAACGCCTTGCCATTGCTCGAGCACTATTAAAAAATGCACCCATCCTCATTCTTGACGAGGCCACCTCTGCACTGGATACAGAATCAGAGCGCCACGTACAAGCAGCACTGGAAACTGCCAAGCAAGGACGAACAACTTTAATCATTGCGCATCGGCTATCTACTATTGAACAAGCCGATAAAATCATCGTGATGAACCAGGGGGAAATTATTGAGATAGGTAACCATAAAACATTACTGGATAAAAAGGGCGCTTACTCAAAACTTTATCATCTTCAGTTTGAAGCCAACACTCACTAAATATAATTCAACATGCAGCCAAAATCCCGGTCAGAGCTTATAGTTTTTGTTATTGGCGCATTTATTTTATCAGCCATCCCTTTTATCCACTGGCCTTTTTCATGGCTGGAAACATATTTCCATGAAATCTCACACGGTTTCGCTGCAATAATTTCTGGTGGCTCTGTTGATCGGATTGTGCTGAATTTTAATGGCTCAGGGCTGTGCTACACCACTGGAGGCTGGAAACCTTTGGTCAGTTTTTCAGGATATGCCGGAGCCATTATCTGGGGCGCAGTCATCTATCTCGGAGCACGTTCTCCTGGAGGTAATAGCCGCTGGATGGCTTTTGCCATACTATTGCTAATGGTTATTTCAGGGCTGCTTTGGACACGAGATATTATTACTATTTTAATTATGCTGGTCATTTCTGGTTTGCTGTATGCTTCATTTACCTATGTAAAAGGTCAACTGTTTCATCGTTTGATGGCATTTTCGGGAATTTATGTACTTGTAAGTGCCGCTCGCTCTCCATTAACCCTGATTGATGGCCGAGATCGCGGTGATGGCGCAGCACTTTCCAATCTAACCTGGATTCCGGAACTTGTCTGGGTTGCTGTATGGTGTCTGATGGCCGTTGCAACTTTGGTGGTTTTATGGAAAATGTCTGGTCAACAAACGGCTCAATAATTAACAGGAATATTCAAAATTTTATCCCTTCCTAAAAAAACAGTTTTACTGGCCTTAAGTTGCATTTTTTGTCTGACATTATTAACGGCCTGCTCAGACAGCGACTCACCCACCTTACGATTCGCACTCGGGAGCGCACCAGTAACACTTGACCCACGCTTTGCAACGGATGCCACATCATCGCGTATTAATCGCCTGATCTATCGTCGACTGGTCGATTTTGATGAACAATCACTACCCAAGCCTGACCTAGCCACATGGGAGCAATTAACCCCCAAACACTACCGTTTCAAACTAGGCCAGCATGGACGCACTTTCCATAATGGCTCACACCTGTCATCCAGGGATATTCAAGCAACTTACAATAGTCTGCTGGATAAAAAAAACGCTTCCCCTCATCGAGGTTCACTCAGCAATATTGAACGCATTGAAACCCCTGATGATGAAACCATTGATTTCTACCTGAAAGAACCCGACCCTCTTTTCCCCGGCAAACTGACGATCGGCATTCTGCCTTCAGATGCTATCGCATCAAATCACCCGCTTCAAAGCCAGCCCATTGGCAGTGGCTCTTTTGCTTTGAGTGACTGGTCATACGAAGGAAAACTACAGTTAACCCGTGTAAGCGATCAACAACATCTGGAGTTTCTCCACGTAAAAGATCCCACCGTGCGTGTACTCAAACTGTTACGCGGCGAAGTGGATATGCTACAAAGTAATCTCTCCCCTGAACTGGTCAATTACCTGAGAAAAAAACCTGGCTTCAAAGTCTTGCAGGCAAAAGGTTCCAACTTCACTTACCTGGGTTTCAACATGGAAGATGCTCAGGTCGGCCAGCATCACGTTCGCAAAGCCATTGCTTATGCGATTGATCGTGATGCGATTATTAAATACATCTGGGGCGGTGCAGCTCACCCAGCCAACGCCCTGCTTCCTCCAGAGCACTGGGCGGGAAATTCGCAGCTAAGCAGCTATCAACATGACCCAGGCACCGCACGCCAACTTCTTAAAAAAGCGGGGTTCAGTACAGATAACCCACTAAAAATCACTTACAAAACATCCAGCGATCCATTTAGAATTCGCCTGGCCACCATCATTCAAAGCCAACTGGCCGAGGTCGGTATCGAAGTCAAAATACGCAGTTATGATTGGGGCAGTTTTTACGGTGATATCAAAGCAGGTCGCTTTCAACTGTACAGCCTCAGCTGGGTCGGCATAAAAAGCCCTGATATCTTTAAATACATTTTTCACAGCAGCATGATTCCCCCGAATGGTGCCAATCGAGGGCGCTATATCAGCCCTGTCGCGGATCAACTCATTGATGCAGCAAACGCAGCAACAGACCCTGCCGAGCAAGCCCAAAAGTATCAGCAGTTACAAGCCCATGTATTGGAAGAGTTACCCTATATCCCACTCTGGTATGAAGACCATATTTTCATAGCGAAGGCCAATATTATTGGCTACACTCTGGCATCAGACGGTAATTATGATGGTCTGATCAATACAACAAAGGAGTGATTCTTGAAGTATAAAGCCATCCGGTATTTTACAAACAACGGTTCAGAAAATCCGAATCAGTCTTGCTGTGATGCAGAATTTTTTTGTCATTATTCTCGATGATCTCCGTGCGATTATTTCGCCAGACCACCGCATACTGTTCAAGCCGCCGTTTTTTATCCAGCGCCTCGGATACAGCGGATCTCAGCACTTCCAGTATTATTTCATTTTCTTTCGTCATCTCTTTACCTTGCTCATCAATAAATCGAGCGCGACCTGATTAAACACTTCCCGAACCTCTTTCAGAAACAACCGGCTAGCCAGCACAAGCTCTCTGCCGGGCGCTAATGGAGAAATTCCGGCTCTGCATTGACGAAGTTATTACAACAAGCCACCTCTGGCAGATATATTAACGCAAAAGTGGTTTTACCCGCACCATTCGGACCCCGCAATGATCCAGCAAACCGGTTTATTCACATCAACCATTCCCACCTCCAAGAGACTCAATAAAAACCTGCTTCATCGAATCATAATGATCTTCAATAGCCTTTTCATTCCATGTCTCACACTCCATCATCAAGTGCTGCTTGATACTGTCAATGGTATTTTTTTGTAATATTATTTTTTTGATTCTGGCATAAAATTGCTCAAGTGTGAGTTCTTACTATGGCTTATCAAACACAGGTTGCCAAATGAGTCAGCTATTTTTGAGTCTAATTTATCATGCCCCCGCAAAGGATTTTGCGGGTAATAGTGCTCAACAGAACTGCGGAAGGTAAATTCATAACCTTTAATTTTAGTATCTTTATTCTTATATTCAGGCCAGAACGGTACAGATAACGCGCAAACAATGCGGCAAGCTATTCGGTTATTACAGAATTCAAATTTTTTATCGCCATGGTTGGTTTTTGTCATCTTCCTGATAATCGTTATTGTTCGTCGCCCGAAATTAATACCACTGCACCCAAAGTAGCCCCAGATAAATTCTGAAGGTTAAAGTGACCAGTTCACAGAGTTGCACTCATAATACAAAGAAAGACCTTAACTTTCTCTGGTATGCAAAGTTTTTACGATGAAACTGACAAGAACAAATGACAACAGTATAGTTATGACCAGGTTTTTTTGGAATAAATTAAGGATTTGCTCTTAATTCACATTATATTATTGGCTACACTCTCGCCACAGACGGCAATTATGACAGCTTGATACATACAACAAAGGAGTGATTATTGAAGTCACAAGAGTCCATAGCAATTACAATAAAAGGTGTTCAAAAACACTTTGGTCAAGTTCATGCCTTGCGCGGTATTGACCTTGAAATCAGGCGCGGTGAATTTTTTGGCCTGCTTGGCCCTAATGGCGCGGGCAAATCAACGCTGATCAATACCATTGCAGGATTAACTCGTGCAGATGTGGGGCAGATCTCTGTCATGGGCTACGATGTAGCCAAACAGTATCGCATGGCACGTAGATGCATTGGTATCGTTCCGCAAGAACTTGTTTACGATTCATTTTTTAATGTGCGTGAAATGTTACGTCTGCAAGCAGGTTACTTTGGCTGTGGCCATGAAAATCATAACTGGATTGAAGAGTTGTTAGATGTATTAATGCTGCACGACAAAGCCGACACCAACGTCAAGGCACTTTCCGGTGGAATGAAACGGCGTGTGCTGGTCGCTATGGCGCTGGTTCATAAACCCGATGTCGTCGTGCTTGATGAACCAACCGCAGGTGTTGATGTTGAACTGCGCCAATCTTTGTGGGAATTCATTAAACGTTTGCATAATGAAGGCCATACCATTGTTTTAACCACACACTATCTGGAAGAAGCGGAATCTCTATGTGATCGCATTGCCATTCTGGGTGAAGGTAAAATCATCGCGCTGGATAGCAAACAAGGGTTACTGGACAGAGGTGTTAACCACGTTCAATTAGTAACGCTCACAACAGAAGATCCCATTCAAGACATTCCAGCGCAACTATCAAAAAACATCAAGCAACACAATGGCTCTGAGCTGGTTTTACAGCTCAACCAGAAAACAGACAATATCATTGATTTACTTGATGCCGTACGTAATACGGGTGCCATCATCAAGACCATAAAAACATCAGAAGCCGACCTTGAAGATGTGTTCATGGAGATCACTAATAATGGACGATTAACATGAACATACGCGGTTTTTATACACTTTTCTGCAAAGAACTCTTACGTTTTTATAAAGTCGCAGTACAGACCATACTCGCGCCGGTGATCACAGCACTGCTGTATCTTCTTGTTTTTTCACATGTACTAAAAGAACATATTGAAGTCTATCCTGATGTCAGTTATACCGCATTCTTAATCCCTGGCCTGATTATGATGGCGGTGATTCAGAACTCATTTGCCAATAGCTCATCAAGCCTGATTCAATCGAAATATACTGGCAATATTCTATTCATACTGCTTCCCCCGCTCTCTTATCTGGAATTTTATCTTGCATTCATGGCGGCGGCGGTTGTGCGCGGCGTTGCCGTCGGAACAGGTGTATTACTTACATCGCTTTTCTTCGTTGACTTACCATTACATAGCATGCTCTATTTACTGCTGTTTGGAATCATGAGCAGTGCCACCCTGGGAAGTATGGGGATTATCGCAGGAATCTGGGCCGATAAATTCGATCATCTGGCGGGCTTTCAAAACTTCGTTATTATGCCGCTTTCATTTCTGAGTGGTGTATTTTATTCCATTCATTCTCTGCCTGACATTTGGCAAACCGCCTCTCATTTCAATCCATTTTTCTATATGATTGATGGCTTTCGTTATAGTTTTTTTGGCCAATCGGATGTTGACCCACTCTTTAGTTTATCTGTGGTCTCACTGTTCCTGTTGATATTGGCAAGCACTGCCATGTGGATATTAAAAAGTGGCTACAAACTGAGAAATTAGCATGGCGACCTCCATTAAAATCAATATTCCAGAGCAAACTCTCTGTTTGTATGATAATGAAACATGCATAAAAAAGTACACTGTTTCAACGGCTAAAAATGGTACGGGGGAACAATATGGCAGTGAATGTACGCCGCGAGGAAAGCATATCATTCGCGCAAAGATAGGAGCTCATTGTTTACCCAATACCGTTTTTGTTGGGCGCAGGGCCACTGGAGAGATTTACAGCCCTGAACTTGCGGCCAATCACCCGAACAGAGACTGGGTACTGAGCCGGATTTTATGGCTCAGCGGGCTGGATATTGGTAGAAACCGCTTAGGTCATGTTGATACCATGCAACGATATATTTACATTCATGGCTGCCCGGATGAGTTCCCGATGGGAATCGCAGAGTCTCATGGATGTATTCGAATGCGCAATCAGGATATCATTGAGCTTTTCGATCAGGTCAAGCCTGGAACTCAAGTGCTAATCAATTGAAATTAATCCACCGCCTCTTTACTTGCACTGTACTGCTCAACCAATTGAGCAATAACATCTTCATCAAATGGCCTTAAGCTACTCAAAACCATTGTCTTTTTTCCTTTACCAACCACTTCACCGGATGCGAGCAAACTAAACTCCAGTGTTGCATCTCCACGCTTTCCATTAACCTCAAGACTGGAGTTTGTAAGTTCCAGTGCAATATCGTTCACATCGATTTCCATCATATCAATGCTCATGCTTTCATAAATCACCAACGGACGTTTCGGGTTAATCATCACTTGATGTTCACGCATGAGTGGCACAAGAATATGAAGAAAGGTTTGCCCGGAAAACTCAACATAACGGCGTGTTAAAATATCAATCAAAGTCTCTTCGTTGTTTGTATCCCCTTGCGCTTCAACCGTTAAATACTCTCTCCCTTTTTCATCCAGGATCGATAATTTTTTATCTCTCATTTTTTCAGGAAATCTCAATGCAACACCATCACCAACCATTCCCAAAAATTTAAAATGCATATGCTGACTGAGTCCGTACCTGGCCAGTACAACAGCAAATAACAGATCCCCCGGTACACAAAAGCGTTTTGCATCGGGATCATGGATTGGATTAAAGTCACCCGCCACCTTTTTAGCAAAGTCACTGGCCTGTTGACGAGAGAAGGAGACTAGCCCTGCCTTTTCATTAAAAAACCGATTGATCAAAAACATACGTGAATTACCTTCTCAAAATAACCTAATCATTTAGCGGCATATCATACCCTAAAACAGCGCTTTTAATAATTATAGCCTTGTATAATATAAAATGAGTCTAGATATAGTGCTCAGGAAAGCTTTTACAGGTGTCGATGAAATGGTGGTTCAGAGGGCAACCATGTCAGATCAATATTACCTTTTTCTCCCTCCGTCACAAATTCATTGTGACTGAATTCACGACATTTTATTAAATTGCTGTCAAACTGGACTATCAAACAGGCCCCAAAACAGAACAAACAAGAGCAAGCTTATGAGCTCCGCAAAAAAATATACGACAACCATTTTCACTCTATGCTTGATAATGACGATACTACTTGTATCAGTAGCCCAGGCTGGCCCAAGAGAACAGGCCAAGCGCCTGCATGACCGCCTGGCAGGTATCCCCCCCACTGCGACCATACTCAATGAAATGGAGGCGAAAATCAGTGAAGGCAATGCCAGCGAAGCCGCTCGCATTGCAGTAGAAAATAGTGCTTTTTATAACGTAACACTCAAAAACTTTGTAACCCCCTGGACCAACGAAGCACAAACAGTTTTTGCCCCTCTGAATGACTACACCGCCACAGTGATCGGCATGGTGCGAGATAATATTCCCTTTAACCAATTACTCTCCGCCGATATTCTCTATATAGGAAAGTCAGACCTGGGGATTCCTGCCTACTCAATCAATAATAACGACCATTACGAAGCATTAGAAAATCAAGGCATTGACCTCAAAGAAAACCTGATTCGTACCACTCAATCAAGCATCACCGGACTGCCCGAAGAAGGCACAGCGGGCATCATTACAACGCGAGCAGCAGCTCGGGCTTTTTTTATTGATGGCACCAATCGAGCCATGTTTCGCTTTACTCTTCTCAACCATCTCTGCACAGATCTGGAGCAAATTAAAGACAATACCCGACCAACCGACCGGGTTCGCCAGGATGTAAGCCGCAGCCCAGGCGGAGACAGCCGTATATTCATGAACTCCTGTGTAGGTTGCCACGCGGGAATGGAACCATTGACTCAAGCCTATGCTTATTACGATTTTCAATACGATAGTAATAGTGACCCCGAAGGGGAGAGTGGAAACCTGGTCTACACGCCAGGTAACGTACAAGCCAAATACCTGATTAATGCCAGTAATTTTAAATACGGCTTTACAACCCCGGACGATCGCTGGGACAACTACTGGCGCAAAGGCCCCAATGCCTTTCTTGGCTGGGATAACGCACTCTCCGGCAGTGGCAAAGGCGCGAAATCGATGGGGCAAGAGTTAGCCAATAGCGATGCATTTGCAAGTTGTCAGGTTGAAAAAGTCTTTAAAGCCACCTGTTTTCGCACTCCCGGCAGCAATGCTGATTTTGACAAAATTTCTGAAATGACTCAGACCTTTAAAGCCGACAACTATAATCTGAAACAGGTTTTCATCGATTCTGCTGTCTATTGCATGGGTGAATAAAATGAATAAACTACTGTTAATTGCCCTACTCTTACTTCTTGTCCTGTTAACAGGCTGCGGAGGTGTTGATGTTGACCCACTCCCCAATCAATATAACGGAGACACCAATATAATCACCTACACTGGCCCTCCTGCGGTTAATGATGATGTTCGCGCTTTTCAAACGAACTTATGGGAAAACATTCAAGGCAATAACCGCTGCGGACAGTGTCATATTGAAGGTGTGCAAGAACCGGCTTTTGCTCATCAGAAAAATATTAATACGGCTTATAGTGAAGCACTTAAAGTGGTGAATCTCGAGTCACCTGCGGACTCACTGCTCGTCACCAAAGTCGCAGGTGGCCATCAGTGCTGGCTTGATAGTGACAGCGCTTGCGCTACGATTATAACTGCCTATATTGAAGCCTGGGTGGGCGGCTCTACCAGTTCAATCAGCAAACAAATTGAATTAAAAGCCCCTGTCATTAAAAATGTAGGCGCAAGTAAAAGCTTCCCCAGTGACCCCAGTAGTTTTTCAGCCATTCACACTCTACTTGTGAGCCACTGCGCTGACTGTCACGTTGATTCTGCCAAAACGCCCCAAGCACCGTTTTTTTCAGACGGCAATATCAATACCGCTTATGAGGCCGTCACAAGCACACAAAAAATAGACCTTGACAACCCTGCAAACTCAAGGCTTGTCATACGACTGCGCAATGAATTTCACAACTGCTGGAGCCAGGATTGCCAGAGTGACGCGAACGAACTCGAAACCGCGATTGCCACTTTTTCAGGAAACATTTCAGCCACGCCCATCGCACCTGAACTTGTTACCAGCAAAGCACTTAATCTTGGTGATGGAATCATTGCCAGTGGCGGCAGCCGCTATGAAAGAGATCTGATTGCACTCTATGAATTTAAAACCGGACAAGGCAACAGCATCTACGATACCAGTGGTGTCGAACCTGCACTCAATTTAGAGCTGAGTGGTCAGGAAAACAGTGATTTCAAATGGGTCGGTGGCTGGGGCATCGAATTCACCACGAAGGCCAGCAAAGCCCAAGGTCTCACCACACCCAGTAAAAAGCTCAGTGATCAAATTCGAGCCACAGGCGAATATTCAATAGAGGCCTGGATCACTCCAGCCAATGTAACCCAGGAAGGCCCCGCTTCTATTATCAGCTACTCTGCCGGTGAAGATGCTCGTAATTTTTCACTCGGGCAAACTCTTTATCATTATGATTTCCGCCATCGCAGCAGCACGACCGATGCCAATGGCGAACCTGCACTTGCCACAAATGATGATGATCTACAAGCCACGTTACAGCACGTTGTCGTCACATTTGATCCGGTCAATGGGCGGCGCATATACGTCAACGGTCTGTTTACCGATGATTTAGATGAAATAACCCCTGGAAATCTGACCGACTGGGACGATAGTTACGCCTTCGTACTGGGTAATGAAGTGACAGGAAACAGGCCCTGGCAAGGAAAGTTACGACTTGTCGCAATCCACAATCGAGCATTGAGCCAGGCCCAGATTAAGCAAAATTTTGAAGCCGGTGTCGGCCAAAAGTTCTTTTTGCTATTCAACATCAGTGAACATATTGATCTGCCTGACAGCTATATACTGTTTGGTGTCAGCCAATTTGATAACTACAGCTACCTATTCAACAACCCTACCTTCGTCAATTTAGGAGAATCTCGGCCAGATAGTATTCCACTCAAAGGGCTACGCATTGGCATTAACGGAAAAGAGTCCAGTATCGGCCAAGCATATGCCAATATAGACCGAACACTCTCTTCAACAGAATACAGCGTCAACGGCCAACTGCTCTCTGCAATGGGCACGACAATCCCGCTTGAAAAAGGCGTTGATTCAGATGAATTTTTTCTGACCTTTGAGCAGCTCGGCACCAAAAGTAATCTGTTTACCGAACCCGCACCATTACAACCTGGGCCTCCTCCCATCGCCACCCCGGCTCCAGCTGAAATCGGGCTGCGCACTTTTGATGAGATCAATGCAACGATGGCAGCACTCACCACAGTGAGTCCAACCCAAAATGATGTGCGGACAACATTTGAAACAATCAAACAGCAACTGCCGTCCACTGAACCAATGAACGGTTTTCTTTCAGCGCATCAAGTGGCTATTTCACAACTGGCCATTGAATATTGCAACGCTCTGATTGAAAACACTGACAAACGCAACAGTTACTTTAGCGGATTTAATTTTACCGCACCGGCAACAACAGCATTTGCCTCACGTGATCTACTACTTGAGCCACTTCTGGATACGATGATGGGAACAAACCTGAGCAGTCAGCCTGACCGCTCAGACGTAAAAAGTGAGCTCAACAGTCTCATTGATCGCTTGATTGTTTGTGGCAACAGTTGTGCTGCAGATCGTACTCAGACCGTTGCCAAAGCAACATGTGCCGCTCTATTAGGCAGCGCCATCACATTAATTCAATAAAGCAGGAAGTCGGCCATGATTCGCTTTAAATCTAAAAATCGTCAGAACACAAAAAACCCCGATGCGCCGCTTCATTTGCCAGAGCATGGCCGCCCGATTAATCGACGTGATTTTCTCGGGCGCGGTCTTGCACTTGGAACCGGCGCTGTCATGGGATCATCCATTCTCAGTCTGTTCACCCAATCGGCTCATGCCGCACTTTCCGATGATTTGAATGCATTGAAAAGTAGCTGTGAAATTGCCGCTGTGGGTGCTGGAAAAATTCCATTTATCGGCTTTGATCTGGCCGGTGGTGCCAATATTGCGGGTTCGAACGTATTGGTGGGTCAACAAGGTGGGCAATTCGACTTCTTGACTACAACCGGCTATAGCAGAATGGGCCTGCCAGGTGACATGATTCCACCACTGGCTAATGCAGCCACAGGCACTTCTGATTTCATCAACACCGATCTTGGGCTTGCATTCCATTCGGATAGTGCTTTTCTTCGCGGAATTTTAGAAAAGGTATCTCCTGCAACGGCGGCCAATATTAATGGAGCCGTCATTCCCGCACGCTCTGAAAATGATACGGGAAATAATCCACACAACCCGATGTACGCCATCAACAAAGCAGGAGCCGATGGTGAACTACTCACACTGATTGGTTCAAGAAATACTGATTCAGGTGGTAATTCTGTCGCACCGGACTCAATGATTAATCTTGAAAAACGCCCCACCAAAGTAGATCGACCCAGTGATGTAACCGGGCTGGTCGATACCGGCAAACTGGTTGGCTTACTCAATCAGGATGATGCCGTTGCCGTGATGGAATCGATTCAGCGCATCAGTGCGATGAAAACCGGAAAAGTGACCACCGATGAAATTATTAAAGACCTCATGCAGTGTGGTTATGTAAAAAGTGCAGATCTGGTGGATCGCTATGGTGACCCTGCGGCATTAAACCCCAGCCTTGATACTAATATTGTCGGTGCCCAATCAATCTTCACACAAGCTGATTATGATGCTGACCGCGAATTTCGCAAAACAGCTTCCGTCATGAAATTGGTGATGAACGGCTACGCAGGTGCGGGAACGATAACAATAGGAGGCTACGACTATCATACGGGTGACCGCGCCGTTGGTGAAATTCGGGATCTACGTGCAGGACGTTGCATGGGGGCTTGCCTGGAATATGCTGCTCGCCTGGGAGTACCTTTGATGCTGTACGTTTTCAGCGATGGCTCCGTTTCCAGTAATGGCACCGTTGATAATTCAGCTGATGGCCGAGGCAAAGGTGTATGGACCAGTGATAACTCATCGACTGCCGCTTCATTTTTTCTTGTTTACAACCCTGGTGGTCGTCCCCAACTATTAGGAGGTACGCCAGAGGCTCAGGCACAGCACCAACAACTCGGCTTCTTCCGGGCTGATGGATCAGTTGAAACAGCCTCCAGCCCTGCAGCGAATAATGTTAACCTGCTGGTCGAAACTGTTGCACTCAACTACATGGCTTTGCATGGTGAGACGGGGCAATTTGCCTCGCAGTTCCCTAATCATGGTTTGGGTAATTCAACCATGCTCGATAGCTTGAGTGCTTTTCAACCGATTGTGAATGGCACGATAGGAGGCTAAATTTTCTCTTCCAACTTTTTAAGCGGCACAGCCAAGTAGGGTGCGTTTTACGCACCAAAAAATCAATTCCCCATTATCCACAACAATATAGGTCATCAATCATGTTTGGCTGTTATCACGAACATGATTGTGGTGCATGGAATGCACCCTACCTAGCTATTTCCAGCTGCTTTGTGGCTCATGTGGATATGCAGTCAGCAAATTACGCTCACTATACTGTTTTTCCATCCGCGAACGATACAGTGGCATAGTTAAAAATAATAGCGACGAAAAGCACTATAAATATTTTTCATAAATACTTTTTTCTCAATTTCTGATATTCACATATCACAAATGATCATGTTATTGAATATACTTTACCCGTAACCCTGAAGATTCTGCGGCATCTATTTGACGCTTATCGGATGATATAAAAAGGTCACAGTTCCAGATTATCGCACAGGAGAGATGCAAAGCATCTAATGAACGCAGCCTGTTTTTCTCTAATAAACGAATCGAGCCACTCACGACCTCTGGCATAAGATTGACAATTTGAATATCTTCAATATCTTCTACAATTTGCTCTTTGATAATAGAGTAATTTTCGACTGATAGATTGCCTTCTCTTACTTTCCGGTTGAGCGCTGACATCATTTCAGGCAAACAGATGATGCTTAACCCAAGCATAGATGCTTTCTGGCAATAATCATCAACTTCTCCACTGCCTTGCTCATTGATGAATTTTTTTATGAAGGAAGAAGAGTCAAAGAATATATTCACTCTGCATTGTCTCTCTCTTCGATAATTATTTTAGAGATATCTTCACCTTGCACAGTAAGTTTTACCCTCTTTTTTCTCCAGGACGGTTGCTCTTTGCTTACTTTATTGATAGGTGATATTTCAGCGATCTCCCTTCCATGGCGCACGACATGAATCGTTTCTCCTTTTTCTACGGAAGAAAGCAGAGCGGAAGCATTTTTTCTGAACTCAGTAAAACTGACTGTCATCATTTGAATATACTCTCCCAATCACATTTAAACATGATTTATTGTACATCTGCGTACAGAGCTGTACAAATAATATTTTAAGGGTGGACTTCCAGCCAGGTAGGGTGCGTTTTACGCACCAAAAAATCAATTCCCCATTATCCACAATATAGGTCATCAATCATGTTTGGCTGTTATTACGAACATGATTGTGGTGCATGGAATGCACCCTACCTGGCTACCTGGCTACCTGGCTACCTGGCTACCTGGCT
>WFXF01000021.1 GCA_015490755.1 Gammaproteobacteria bacterium | reverse complement strand
TTACTTTTATTAAGTATAATTAACTTAATATTTTTTTAATTTTTTTATGAGTTTATATTTTATTGTTTTATTTTAATTTATTGTTTTGTAATGTTAAAAGCTGGTATAGTTTGATTTTGATTGGTTGGTTTGCACTTTACGTTGTATTAACAGGGGCGTTAAAAGTTAGTTAACCAAAATTTATGCGCCTCTTTAAAATTAGCCTAAAAAATGATCTGGCAAAGCAGTGTGGCTATCAGTTTATATTTTGCGCTTATAAACTTACTTGAAAACACCATGTTATTTACTAATCGCTTTTTGCTGGATATTTATACTGATATTAGTTTTTTCGCTGCCAATGCAAACGCAAGCAGCTTTTGATCTAGATCATGACGATGATGGTGTTGCCGATCATTTGCAACCTCATGCCAGCTCTATTCTTACGGCAGGTAATCAGTGGCTGACCTATCGCAATAATGGCAATCGTAATCAGAGCAATCTGGTGGCATCGCCAGCCCCTCAGAACGCTACTTTCTATATGGTGTAGTCAGTACGTTGCCGTATTGAGATAAATCAGCAGGCTGATTGGTTTTAAGAGTATAGGGATATGGGAATATGAGCAGGAAAGTAGTCGTTTACCTAAAAACAGTATTGATCTTTCTCTCTCTGTTTTATGGACAACTTGTATTTGCTGTTCCAGCAGCTCCTGTAGTGCATGTTTTGAGTCAACCGGATGGAACTCAGTTTAAAGCACGACAATGGGGTGATGAATGGAGTAATGGTTGGGAAACATCAGAGGGTTACTCCATCGTGCTTGATAAACCCTCAAAGAGCTGGCGTTATGCCGAGGTTAAAACGGACGGCAGTCTTGCTCCATCTGCAAACCTTGTCGGTAATGGGGGGAAACCTTCACTTAAAATGCAAAAGTCTCTCAGGCCAACGGGGCAGGCACTGAAAAAATCCACAACACAAAAAGCCAGTTCTTATAGCGCAAAGCCAGTTTTAAATGCTGCAATAGCGATAGAAGCTGAAAAATCTTCCCCCTTTACGATTACGGCGAATATACCACTCATTCTTGTTAATTTTAATGATACAACGACCACTTACACAGCCAATGATTTTGATGCACTTCTGTTTGGTTCTGGTAACAAAAGCATGAAGGACTATTTTGAAGAAGTATCTTACGGTGCTTTTAGTGTATCTGCGGGGCCAGCGGGTGTTCTTGGTTGGTATACGGCGAGTAATGGGCATGACTACTATGGGCAAAATAATGCGAGCGGTGGTGACCAAAAGCCAGGAACATTAGTATATGAAGCAGTAGCCGCAGCCGATACTTCTGTAGATTTTTCTGCGTATGATCAGGATGGAGACTGCTTTGTTGATGTGGTTAATATCGTGCACCAAGGAAGCGGCGAAGAAGCAGGTGGTGCGGCAACCGATATCTGGTCACATCGATGGAGTTTGTCATCAGCTCAATTTTATGGGAGCAATGACTTCGGTATTTATACCACAAATGATAGTTGTTCTGCGGGTGGCAACATTAAAATCAACGATTATGTCATTCAACCCGAGATCTTATGGGGAAACCAGCACACGGTTGGTGTATTTGTGCATGAGTACGGCCATGCCCTGGGTCTGCCCGACCTCTATGATACGGATTACTCTTCAAATGGTCTGGGTAAATGGGCTGTGATGTCGGGTGGTTCATGGAATGGAACATCTCGAAGTGGGGATACTCCCTCTCATTTTTCGGCATGGAGTAAAAAAACACTTGGATGGGTGAATCCAACAGTAGTCGGCTCGGCTTTGACGGGAGAGCAGATCAGTCAGTCGGCCACAGCAGATGATGTTTATCAATTCTTGAATGGTAGTGAATATTTCCTGGTTGAAAACAGGCAGCGTACGGGGTTTGATGCTGGTTTACCAGGCGATGGACTGGCTGTTTGGCATATAGATAGCAGCAAATCAGGAAACTCACAAGAGTGTTATCCACCTTCTGACTGTTCATCAAGTCACTATAAAGTTGCTTTGGTGCAAGCGGATGGTTTATGGGAACTTGAAAAAAAGATCAGCAGCGGCAATAGCGGTGACCTCTATCCAGGCTCTAGCAATAATCTATCATTTACCAGCGCTTCTACGCCTAGCAGCAACCTATATGACGGAGTACCCAGTAAAATAAGTATTACAAATATAAGCGCTTCCGGAGCGACTATGTATGCTGATTTTGAAATATCGGCCAATAATGTCTTATCAATAACAAAAACAGGAAACGGTAAGGTCACGAGTAGTCCTGTCGGTATTGATTGTGGCAATGATTGCTCACAATCCTACACACCTGGAACAGTAGTGACATTAACTGCAACACCAATGGATGGCTGGAATTTTAGTGGCTGGGGCGGCGCATGTTCAGAAGTCGGGGCTTGTGTCGTGGATATGAGCACGGACAACAATGTGGGCGCAAACTTTGTAGACCCCTATGAGCCTGATGACACTTCAGGGGAAGCCAAGATTATTCAGAGTGGAGTTGCTCAGGTACATAGCATTATTCCAGCAAATGATGTGGATTGGGTTAAGTTTACTTTAACTAATAAATCAGATGTTACGCTCGAAACAGACGGAACTTCGGGTGATACCCGTATGTGGTTATATAATAATAGTCTGACTGAAATAGCATTTAATGATGATGTCGATTTTAATAGTGATAGCCTATTTTCAAAAATAACTCAAACGGCTTTGGCTGCAGGTACTTATTATGTCAAGGTTGATGAATATTATAATAATAACGAAATCCCATCCTACACGTTAGCCGCTAATATTGTGCCATATTTCACTTTGTCATTATCAAAGTCGGGCAGTGGTTTTGGGGTGGTTGCAAGCATTCCATCGGGAATTAATTGTGGCGGTGATTGTGCTGAAGATTACATTCAGAACACACAGGTAACACTAACAGCAACACCTGACCTGGGTTCAGTTTTTACCGGTTGGTCTGGAGGGTGTAGTGGTACTGGAGTATGTCAGGTCACGATGAGTGCAGCTCAATCGGTGACAGCCGCCTTTTTTAAGGATAGTGATGGTGCGGATTCTGAAAATGATGTTCCCAACGCTGCCGGTTCTGGAACCGGTGATGGCGATGGTGATGGTGTTGCCGATATACTCCAGTCACACGTGAGCTCGTTCCAAAATGCAGCAAATAATTGGTTGACTTATCGTAACAGCGGTAACTTCAGCCAATCAGATATCGTAACAGCGACAGCACCACTTACAGCAATCAAAGACCGTTATCTTTCAAATGGTATCACCAGCATACGTCTTACCGGTTTCGTAGTGGGTACAGCAACAACGATAGATCTGTTTGTGACAAAAAATGAAGCAATTGTTGATTACATGATGCTCGGCAATGACGGTAAGTGGTATGAGATGGGCGCAACGATTACCCACACCGGCAACAAAACCAGAATCACTTTCAGCGTAACCGAAGGCGGTAATTTTGATACCGATAGCATGGCTGATGGCGTTTTGAATTTGGCTCAAGGGGGTGCGGTTATGCGGACTGGTTTTGAAATCAGCCCCTATGCTCACAGTTTCGGCCTTACAGAGCTGAATACGTCAACGCCCAACCAGACGTTTACAATTACCAACAAAGGTAGCCGCAGTC
>WFXF01000020.1 GCA_015490755.1 Gammaproteobacteria bacterium | reverse complement strand
TCCATTCTCGGACAGCCTCCTAGAAATTTTTCATAGGTTTTTATATGATTTTAAAAAATTTATTTGTAGTAATATCTCACTTTATTTTAATTAAATGATTTTTAACAAAAAATATTGGAAAAATAAAAATTTTAAGTATTACTGTTTTAATCTTGAGTCCGATATACAGAGCACAATAGTTTCTGGCTATAAAATAAAAAAAGCAACGCTCCCGGATTATATAAAAAGCTATTTTTTTCAGGGTGCCTTGAAAACATCACTCAAAAATTTATTAAAAAGAAGGGATGAGCATTTTTTAGCGATATCGAAAGGGGAAATTACCGCAGCTGGAGTTATCTGTTATGCAGATACACCAGAAGTACTCCTGGATTGCCAAGAAGTTTCTTTAATTTCATTTAAAACACTTCCAGAGCATCGTAGAAAAGGGCTGTATGTGGCGCTTATTCAAGAAATGTTGATCTATTTGAAAAAAAAGGGTTTCACAAAAGTATATATCTGGGCTGATAGTAATAATAGCGCATCTTTAAGGGGTATAGAGAAAGCGGGCTTCAAATTTCTAGAGTAGAATTGATTAGGCCTAACATATTAGAAGGATGAAAGTATGAGCCATAAAGGTAAATATATCAGCAATAAAAAAAGAGGCGCCCTTGAAAGGAGAGTCTGGCTTTATCCAGCCGATAAGTTCTCATACCATTTATACAACAAAATTTTTCAAAGAAAGTTAAAGGCATCAAAAATCATCATTAGTGATGAAGATAGAATTCTTGTGCTAGCACCTCATCAGGATGATGAAATATTAGGAGCGGGAGGTGTTTTATTATCCTGCCGTTCTCAAAAAACCGTTGTACAGCCTGTTTTTGTGACAGAGGGAAAAGGTAGACCAGGCATCAGAACAGATGAGGAGCGAACCAAATTATCTCAGACAAGGCAAGACGAAGCGAAAAATGTTAGCATTGCATTACAAGCATTACCGCCCATTAATCTTGGTTTTGACGAGCCAGACTTAATAAATATGTCGCTGGAAAATACATCAAAACTTTCTCAAAAAATAACGGATGTTGTGATCAATTTTAAGCCAACTATAGTACTATCCCCTTTTTTTACAGATACACATTTTCAGCATTTGGTTACAACAGTGGCATTGGCAAATATTCCTAAAGAGTACGCTGATAATGTAAAGGTTATGCTTTATAAAACACACGCCCATATTCCTGATAAGTTTGTAAACTCATATTTTGCGCTTACCCCTGAAATGCACAAAGAGAAAGAGCGCGTTCTTCACATTTATAAAAGCCAAAAAATGAATGTTGATATAACACTAAAAAAATATTTATTACATAGTTTAATGGTTCCAGGAAACCTTAAAAAATCATTTCATAGTATTGAGTTTTTTAGTTGCATCAGTTTTTCAGGGTTGGTTGAACTTTCAAAAGAGTATCGTAATGACCCTTATTTAATGAAAAACAAAGGAATTTTTTACGCTCCTTACTCTTTTAAAAACTTTTTATACAATCAAGTGTTATATCTATTATCACCTGTTTCAAAGCGAGGTTTGCGTACAAGACATTTATACAAAGAAAAGTGAAAAAAATTTCAAGCCTGCCTAAACTTAGATTGTATTTTTGCAGTCACCAAAATTAAATATATAAAAGTGAAAAATATGCGTGAAACTCCGCTGCTGGTTGATGTTAGTAATGGTTCTTTTGATGATTACTTAAAAAGCCTGGCAAAAACAGGAAGAAAAAACTTTAATTATGTGAAAAAACATAATTCTGATTTGCAATATTCACGTATTGAATGTGACCTTCCATTAATTGAAGATTTTATGGTGTTATGGGGGCAACAAGATAAAAAAGGAGGAGTCGGTACTTGGGGTTTTGGTACTGGTTTCATTGAATTTTTAATGAATAGAAGGTTACTTTTGTGCTTCGCAGCGACTCGAATTGATACTCCAGAGCAGATTATTGCATTGCACTTCGTTGAAAAACACGGTGATTATGTTGAGTGTCATCCACCGATGTTTGATAAAGAGAAGTACAATGATCGTTATCTTGCGAAGTATATGTGGTTTAAGCTGATCGAATATGCTTTAAATGATTCAGAAATTAAATGGCTTGATTTTTGTGCTGGATCACAGGGTTCATGGAGGGATATATTAATCTCCAGATCAAAAAACCCGGATAGTTATAAGGGGTATAAGTGGTTGTATGTACCCAAGCATGTTAAAGAAGCTCCAGATAAAGAGCCCCCCTATATAGTGAAAACAAGGCTTTTAAAGTACTCAAAATATCTTGAAACTCAGAATCAACCAAGCAGTAAATTAAAAAATCTATTTATAAATAAATATGTGACCTGGGTCTGGTTACATAGAAAAAGAAGATGGTTGATGTTGTTGC
Organism: Gammaproteobacteria bacterium; assembly: GCA_015490755.1. Taxonomy (GTDB): domain Bacteria; phylum Pseudomonadota; class Gammaproteobacteria; order JAADGQ01; family JAADGQ01; genus S141-38. The sequence goes on along the minus strand of WFXF01000020.1, from coordinate 20,214 downwards.
GTATGGTCAAAAAATTTCGATTCAGCTGAAATATAAAGACATAATAAATGCGGATGTGCTATTAAATTTATTTACTGGTAGTTCTATTTATATCAGGCTTTTTAAACCTTCCATATAAACAGCTTCATCAGGTGCGGCATTATCCCGCTGGGCTTTCCAGATCATTTCAGCCAGACACTCCAACATAGCATGCTCGGCATCGTGGGTGCTGCCTCTTTTCTTCGCCAACCTCTGATGTAAATTGGTTACCCCAAAAGGTCGATTACTGCTAATCTGCTCTTGCAAAGCGATATGCATAGCGATATGCAAAAAAGGATTGGTCTCTCCCATTTCAGGCAGATAGTCACGCTCTGTTGCTGCTTCACTGCTTTCAAACAGCTTGTGATATTCAGGGTGCTGTGCAATAACACCACCAATCATAATTTCCATTGGATCCATAGCTTCTGCGGCACACTGTTTGCGCCAGACTTCGCACATAAACTCACGCATTTTTCCACGGTCTTGGGTGTAAAACATAGAGAACCCTATTCAATAACTTTTTGTTTAAACTCACACAAATCTTCGATTATACAAGCACCACAGCGCGGTTTTCTTGCAACACAAACATAACGGCCATGTAAAATTAACCAGTGATGTGCATCCAGTAAAAATTCTTCCGGAATAAACTTAAGCAGTTTTTTTTCAACTTCCAGTACATTTTTACCTGGCGCAATGCGTGTACGATTGGAAACACGAAAAATATGTGTATCTACAGCCATTGCTGGTTGACCAAAGGCCGTATTCAAAACAACATTTGCTGTTTTTCTACCGACACCAGGCAATGCTTCAAGCGCTTCGCGCGTCTCTGGCACTTCTCCTTGATATTTTTCAATCAACAATGCACAGGTTTTAATAATATTCGCTGCTTTACTATTAAACAGGCCTATAGTTTTAATGTATCTCTTTAACTCCTCTTCACCCAAGTCAAAAATAGCTTGAGCTGTATTGGCAACAGGGTAAAGAGTATCCGTTGCTTTATTGACACTTTTATCAGTTGCCTGTGCCGACAATATCACTGCGATTAATAATTCAAACGGCGTTTTATAATTCAGCTCCGTAGTTGGGTTAGGGTTATCAGCCTTGAATCGACTAAAAATCTCATAACGTTTACGCTGATTCATGCTGATGAGCTGGAGACATTAACCTGCCTTAATTCAATAGGAACTTTGATACCTTTACATTTTTTTCGTGAATCAAAATAATTTTTGATTGCAATCAAAAGTCCCAAACCAATAAATGCACCTGGCGGCAAAATTGCCAACAAAAAGCCACGATAATCATCAATGATAGTGAGAGTCATCCATTGACCAACCCCCCCAAACATCAAATGAGCCTGATCAAACAGCGTTCCTTGCCCCAATATTTCACGCGCAGAGCCCAAAACAACAAGAATTGCCAGAAAACCCAACCCCATGCTCATCGCATCTACAAATGAAAGTGCTACACCATTTTTTGAAGCAAACGCTTCTGCTCTACCAAGAATCGCACAGTTCGTAACGATCAGTGGAATAAAAATTCCCAACACCTTAAACAGATCGTAAAAAAAGGCACTCATTGCCAGCTCTATAGCTGTCACCGCTGAAGCAATCACCAATATAAAAACAGGAATGCGCACTTCAGGGTGAACCTGATTACGAATCAGTGAAACAACTACATTTGAAATTACCAATGTCAACAGTGTTGCCAACCCTAATCCCAAGCCATTAATGGCTGTTGAAGTCACCGCCAGTAATGGGCACAACCCCAACAACTGCACCAAAGCAATATTGTTATTCCAGAGACCATCTCGGGTAATCTTTCTGTAACTCATACTATTGTTCATCTTGTTTCTCGATGGCAAAAAGTGCATCACGATTTGCGGCAAAATATTGCAGTGATTGATAAACGGCTTTTACGATAGCACGCGGCGTAATAGTTGCTCCTGTAAACTGATCAAACTCTCCACCATCTTTTTTAACACGCCAACGACTTACGTTAAGATTATCCAGCGAGTGGTTATTAAATGTGGTAATCCAGTTCGATCGTTCGATCTCAATATCATCCCCCAGGCCAGGCGTTTCACGATGTGCCACAACCCGAACGCCCCCTAACGAACCGTCGAAACGAATCGCAATCAATAACTTGATATTCCCATTATAACCATCCGGTGCAACGGGTGTCAGAACAACGGCCACAGGCTCGCCATTACGCCGAGCCCGGTAGGCAGTCACCGCGTTAGGTGTCCCCAGAAGTCTGGGTGAAACCACCGTAATCGTATCATTGAAAATATCATTATCAAATGTAGATTCAGGAACGATTGCAGTTAAACTGCGCATTAAAAATTCACGCTCATTTTCAGCCGATTTTTCATGTGTTCCAATATAGGTAACTGCAACCAACGCAGTACCAATCACTGCCGCCAAACCTAATAATCCCCCTGCACGTAACATATGTTGAATCATTTTTTACGGTGCCCAAATACACGGGGTTGATAGTAGTGATCAATCGTAGGTGCAACCATATTCATCAGTAATACGGCAAATGCAATCCCCTCTGGATAACCTCCCCAGGTACGAATAATATAAGCCAAAATTCCAATTCCTGCACCAAATATAACTCGTCCAAGCGCTGTAGTTGGTGCTGTAACAGGATCGGTCGCAATGAAAAAGGCAGCAAAAATTGCTGCACCGCTCATAATATGAAATAACGGTGAAGCATAATGCTCTGAATCAATTCCGTAAAAAACAGCCGCAATGATAAACAAACTGCCTAACACCCCGACAGGTACATGCCAGGTAATCACTTTTTTATAGATCAACCAGACTCCACCGGCCAGTATTGTCAAATTAACCCACTCCCAACCCACGCCCCCCATAAGCCCAAATACGGGGTGACTGCTCAGCGATTCAGCCACCGTATGCTCAAGACGAAGTTCCGCTTTAAGCATATCAAGCGGAGTCGCCATAGTCAGCGCATCCAGTTGCAGACCACTCGCTATCTGGCCGGTAAAAATCATCGATATGCTATCCATAAATGCAAGCTTGTAATCAACCAGACTTAATGGTGCTGACCAGCCCGTCATCTCCAAAGGGAATGAGATCAACAGCATCACATACCCCACCATGGCAGGATTGAATGGATTAAAGCCCAAACCGCCATAAAGATGCTTGGCAACAATAATAGCAAAAGCAACGCCGAGCACTGTTAACCACCAAGGTGCAAGAGGAGGCAACGCCATTGCCAACAGTGTCGCGGTCACAACGGCACTTCCATCAGTCAAAAACAGTTTAACGGGACGCTGACGTAACTTCAGCATCAATGCCTCGCAACTTAATGCCGTCACTACAGCCAATAAAATATTGATCACAATACCCCAGCCAAAAAACCAGACGTAAGCAACAAGAGCTGGTATGAGTGCATATAAAATGCGCATCATTAACTGTGTTAAATTGTTATCCAGGTGTGTTTGTGGCGAAGATTTGATTTTAAATTCCATCGTTTTTTTTCTCTGCTTTCTTCGCTTTAGCACGAGCAATTGCTGCCCTCATCTCTGCTTTTTTTTGCTCGCTTACACCACGTTCATGGCCTGATTCCGCCTGTTTCCTGGCCATTTTTTTAACTTTGGCTTGCTCAATGGCTGCTTTCATTTCAGCTCTCTTTCGTTCACTGACAGCCCTGTTTTTTTCTGCTTCTGGCTCGGTCCCGGCCTGTTTTTTAGCTGCCTTTTTTGCCTTGGCACGTTCAATAGCCGCCTTAATCGCAGCCTTTTTATCATCACTCACACCACCACTTGCTCTATCTGACCTGGCTTTTTTAGCAGCCAGTGCTGCTTTTTTACTGGCTAACCGCGCTGCACGTTCTGCTTTTTCCCGATCAAGGCGTGCTTGACGAGCTTCATGGCGAGCCCGCGCCTGATCAGCTTTTTCCTGCTCCCGTTCTTTAGCTGCAATTTCGGTTTTTGAAAAACGAAAATAGTGCACAAGAGGAATATGACTCGGACAAACATACGAGCAACAACCACATTCAATACAGTCAAACAAATTAATATTTTGTGCCTTATCAAACTCTTTTGAACGTGCAAACCAGTAAAGCTGTTGTGGTAACAGTGACACAGGACAAGCATCCGCACATGACCCACAACGAATACAAGGCATCATCGGTTGCTCTGGAGATAGATCATGATCTGTCGCTGCTAAAATACAGTTGGTCGTTTTAATCACAGGTACGTTATGTTGATGCAGTTCAAAACCCATCATTGGCCCCCCCATGACAAGACGGCTCATCGCCATATTCGTACCACCACACTGCTCCAGTAGCTCATTCACAGGCGTACCAAAAAGCACCTCCAGATTACGTGGTTGTGTTACTCCACCGCCTGTCACAGTTACATAACGTGAAACAAGCGGAGTCCCTTCATTCACGGCGCGATGCACTGCAGCGGCTGTACTGACATTCTGTATGACAATACCAATATTCAGTGGCAAACCATCATGGGGTACCTCTTTACCTGTAATCACCTGTATCAGCTGTTTTTCACCTCCAACAGGATACAAGGTCGGCACTTGAACTACTTCAATATCCTCATTATGCAACTGCCCTTTTAGGCTTTGATATGCTTCAGGCTTATTATCTTCAACAGCAATGACCACATGCTTTGCTTTAAGTGCATATCGCAGAATTTTTATACCGCTGATAATCTCCTCAGGATGCGTACGCATCAGCAAATCATCACAAGTAATAAAAGGCTCACACTCTGCGCCATTTAAAATTAACGTATCAATCTGATAATCCGGGCCGGGATTCAATTTGATAAACGAAGGAAAACCCGCCCCACCCAGGCCCACAATACCCGCATTGCGAATCAAATTACGCAAATGGCTGTGATCCATATTCAGATAATCTTCTGCCCCTGAACGTTCGATCCAGCGATCTTCACCATCCGTCTCAATCACAATACAAGAAGCCGAGGCTCCTGAGGGGTGCGGGATCGCATGATCCTCAATCGCAATCACTTTCCCAGAGCTTGAAGCGTGAACTGGCGCACTCACATAACCACAGGCATGAGCAATCATCTGACCTTTAAGCACCGAATCACCCACAGCAACAACGGGTTCAGCGGATGCCCCGATATGCTGGTGCAACGGAAGATATAAACGATCAGGAAGATGAGCTTTGCGTACAGGCTGCCCCGCTGTCAGTGACTTACGATCAGGTAGATGCACACCGCCATGAAACCTGGAGAGAATACGATTAATCACGGCCGCATCTCTCCATCAGCTTCCGGATCAGGCCATTTCCACTGCAAATAGTCTGTTTCAACTTCAACCATTCTAATGCAATCAACCGGACACGGCTCCACACACAACTCACACCCTGTGCACTCGCTTTCAATCACCGTATGCATCTGTTTTGCCGCCCCTAAAATAGCATCAACAGGGCATGCCTGAATGCATAAAGTGCACCCAATACAGGCCTCCTCATCAATCACTGCCAGCATCGGCGGTTTCACTTCACCCATTTCAGCATTAAGCGGCTTGACCTCCCTGTTCAGAAGTTCAGCCAGAGAGATAATTGTATCTTCACCACCCGGTGGGCACTGATTAATATCAGCTTCATTATTGGCAATCGCCTGTGCATAAGGGCGACATCCGGGGAAACCGCACTGGCCACACTGTGTTTGTGGCAAAAGTTTGTCAATTTGATCGACAATAGGATCCCCTTCAACTTTGAAGCGAACCGCTGCAAACCCCAATAACAGACCAAAAATAATCGCTAAAACACCCAATGTGATGATTGCTGTCAACATAACGGTCAGCCCTTCACCAAACCAGAAAACCCCATAAACGCCATGGACATCAAGCCAGCCGTAATGAACGCAATCGCTGCCCCTTTAAAAGGCACAGGCACATCAGCCACCTCAATGCGTTCACGCATTGCAGCAAACAGAATTAACACCAATGAAAACCCGACCGCAGCTCCAAAACCATAGATTAATGATTCCATAAAGTTATGTTGTTCTTGAATATTCAGCAGCGCCACTCCAAGAACAGCGCAATTTGTGGTAATCAGCGGCAGGAAAATCCCGAGAACTTTATAAAGCAATGGGCTGGTTTTATGCACAACCATTTCAGTAAATTGCACCACCACAGCAATCACCAAAATAAATGCAATCGTTCGCAAATAGCCCAGACCCAGCGGCTCTAACAAATAAAAGTTGACCAGGTAACTGGAAACAGAAGAGAGTGTCAAAACAAACGTGGTGGCCAAAGACATTCCCACAGCCGCATCCAGTTTGCGGGAAACCCCCATAAACGGGCACAACCCCAAAAACTTGACCAGTACAAAATTATTAACCAGTACGGTGCTTACAAGAATAAGCAGATATTCAGTCATCATACTACTCGCAAGTACAGTTACTTGACTCGCATACCAGGCTCGGCACCGGAATCAGGGTGCAGCACCCAAAGATCCTTACCGCCCGGCCCCGCTGCTAGCACCATCCCTTCTGAAAGGCCAAAGCGCATTTTGCGCGGCACCAGATTAGCAACCATTACCGTCAGTTTACCGACCAGATCTTCAGGAGCGTATGCCGATTTAATACCTGCAAATACATTGCGTTTTTCTCCACCCAGATCCAGCGTCAATTGCAACAGTTTCCTGGCACCATCCACATGCTCAGCCTTAATAATTTTTGCAATGCGCAAATCAACCCTGGCAAAATCATCAAAAGTAATTTCAGGGCTTATCGGATCATCAATCAATGGCCCCGTTGTCATAGAAACAACAGATTTTTGTTTTGAATCTTCAATCATTTGATCAATTTTTTCTTTTTCTACACGAGTCATTAACGGTTTGTATTTATTGATTTTGTGTGCCAGCAGAGGCGTTTCAAGGTCACGCCACTGCAGTTCGGAAATGTTCAAAAAATGCTCTGTTTGCCGAGCAGTTTGAGGTAACACAGGCTTTAAGAAGAGTATCAACAAGCGAAAAAGGTTCAACCCTGTAGTACAAATTTCATGTAATTCAGTCTCCCCACCTTCCTGCTTTGCAACCACCCACGGTGCTTTATCCGCAATATATTGATTCGCCTGATCTGCCAGTTCCATAATTTCACGAATCGCCTTGCTGTATTCACGCTTTTCAAAGCATTCACCAATGACTTCAATTCCACGATTTACAAATGTTTCATACAACATACTATCGAGTGAATGCCCCAGATTTCCATCAAAGCGTTTAGTGATGAAACCCGCACAGCGACTTGCAATATTCACCACTTTGCCAACAAGGTCCGAGTTTACACGCTGAGTAAAATCTTCCAGATTCAGATCAATATCTTCAATACCGGAACCCAGTTTTGCCGCAAAATAATAGCGCAGATACTCGGGATTCAAATGATCCAGATAAGTTTTTGCTGCGATAAACGTACCACGTGACTTGGACATTTTTTGCCCATTCACGGTCAGAAAGCCATGCGCAAAAATAGCGGTTGGCTGGCGAAAACCGGCTCCTTGCAACATTGCAGGCCAGAACAATGCATGAAAATTGATGATATCTTTACCAATAAAATGGTAAAGCTCAGCCTCACTGTCACAACCCCAATAATCGTCAAAATCAAGGTCAGGTTGCGTCTCGCAAAAGCTTTTAAAGCTGGAAATATAACCAATCGGTGCATCCAGCCAGACGTAAAAATACTTACCCGGCGCATCAGGAATTTCAAAGCCAAAATAAGGCGCATCACGTGAAATATCCCAATCACGCAGTTCATCATCGACCCACTCTCGCAACTTGTTGGATATTTCAGGCTGTAACGTCGGTGCAACCGATGATTGTGGGCAACCCAATATATCACGCTCCACCTGCGGCACTGTTGTTCCGGCGATCCACTCACTCAGCATTGCCTGATAATCACCCAGCTTGAAAAAATAGTGCACAGACTCTTTTTTAATCGGCACGGTCCCTGAAACCACTGAAACAGGGTTTTTCAGCTCGAAAGAGCCATAAGTCGCTCCACACTTTTCGCAATTATCACCATACTGATCATCCGCACTGCATCGTGGGCACTCACCTTTAATATAGCGATCAGGTAAAAACATCTGCTTTTCAGCATCAAAAGCCTGCTTGATGGTGCGCGTTGCAATATGCCCTGCATCCCGCTGGCGTTTATAAATCAGCTCAGAAAGCTCTTTATTCTCTTTTGAGTGTGTGCTGTGATAATGATCAAAGCCGATGTGGAAATCAGAAAAATCCTGTAAATGTTCGCCATGCACACGCTCAATCAACGCTTCAGGAGTAATTCCCTCCTGCTCAGCGCGTAACATAATAGCCGTACCATGAGTATCATCTGCGCACACGTAATAACACTCATTCCCACGCATTTTTTGAAAACGTACCCAGATATCGGTCTGAATATATTCCACCATGTGGCCAATATGAATTGGTCCATTTGCATACGGCAACGCACTGGTGACAAGGATTTTTCGAGCTTGATGGGACATTTTAAAAGAACACAATCCATATAAAAAAATTAAAGGCTGGGATTATAGCCGATTATTGTGTTTATTGGGCAGTGCTGCTGAGCTTGCTGATTCCAGCATGCTAATTTTACTTATAACTGGTTGTCACCATTGAAACTAAAATATCATTCAAGAGCCGCCCCCTGAAATTTACAACAATAGCATTTCTTTCTGAATTAATTTTATCTAGCCATTCATCGTCAATATTACCTTCATTTCGTGGTGCGTATACAATCAAAGCATCAGCATCATCCTTCAAGTCAATAATTTCCTTCATATAACCCTCAAAGGGTTTGTAATGAACCAGCATCAAGTTGATTCCTTTCGATTTTTTTAGTGCATCCTTCCTGACAGGAATGATATTTTTTTCCTTAAACAGATTTGAGTCCACAAGCAAATCTTTAAGACCATCAAATTCACCCTCTGCAAAGATTGCTATTTTTCTTTTTGATAAGCCCAAACCCAATCGATACAAAATAGGTACCAAGCCTTTGAACCAAAAAAATACCGTACCAAAAAAAACAAACAGATTGGTCAGCAAGATTATTCCACTCAAAATAACAAAGAGTGGATTACCAAAAAAATCAACGATACTTTGAAATATATTTTCCTCACTCATCCCAGATAGCCCATGACTTTTTTACAGCGTCCACTTTGCTTCACCGCTTTTTTATTTTTACCTGAAAAATCAGGATTCCACTTTCCTTTTTCAGCCTCCCAAATGGTTTTTATTCGTTGAGCTACAATCACCTGTTCATCAGAGTCACTCCAATACCCCTCCTCCAGCTTTTGAAGTAACGTGATCGCCGGATTATCAGAACCTTCGATCAAAGCTTCCAGTTCAAATTCAAAAGGTGACAACATTGATTGACAGGCCTCTCTCTCTTTTAGCACCCTTTTCTCCTCAATACTGGTTAGTATTTTTTTTGTTGCCGATTCATCATGATTCATCTGCCCATACCCCGTGGCCGTCTTTGCACCAGCACCCAGAAAATTCAAAGCATTTTCCAGGCATTTCATCACCTCACCCATATCAACACGCTTAGCCGCCTTGGCATCGCGAGGGGCTACGGAAAAGAGATAGCTCGCTTGTTTTACAACTAAAAAAGGAATAGGCGTGAGAGAGTGCCAATCCGCAGGTACACAATCGGGTTGCTTTTGAATGCTACTGATTTCTCCCCCTTTTTCATACCATTTACCCATATGAAGTGTCATGATGTCTGTGTTTAATTGTACGGGTTTCACGGGAACAGCATCAAAGAAAATAAGATCACCCGCCTGCATGGTTTGAGGTGAACCGGAATTTTCAGGAAATTTCTCTTCACTGCCAAACCATGAGAGTAATCGCGCCCGTTTTTCACTCGCTTCTTCTGAACTATAAAGCCACTGTTCAACCCAGGCACGCACCATGCCTTTCACTGCTGCACCACTCAAATAAGGCACACCATAAACAGGATGCCAATTCAAACCATTTTCAACAGGATGTGGATACCCCATACCTGTTACAAAATGCCAATCGGTGGTAAATACCTGGGCCTTGCCGCTCAATTGATCAACAAGTGTGTATTGGGATTGAGCAGCACTTTCGAGTGCCTCTGAATCGCCTGAAATACCTTTGAACTGTTTTAACCACTCAACTTTTATTCCCTCTTCTATAGAGCCATCCGGTTTATAGCGGTCAAAGAAGCGTTGAAAAAATAGTCCTGTATTTCCTTCAGCACATTTTTTTGGTGTTTCGTTAAAATAAATAGGAGGCCGCATTATTTAGCCTCCTTCATATAAGCCTTCGCAAACTTTTTCACCCAATCCATCAAGGCTTGAGCTTCAGCTTGGGCCAGCTTGTAGGTTTTCATATCTGATTCGGTAATCACCTTGACAAGACCCTCAGCTTTGAAAGCAGAACCACCATAAGGCCGGCCGACTCCACATAACCAATTTGAAAGCAACTCATACAGCATTCCATGCCGATCACCTTTTGACTTATAAAATGCCGCAGCTTGACCCAGACCATTCATATGAATCATGGCGGGGAGTGATGCTGCGTAACTCACATACTCTTTTTTTTGCTCTTTACCTAATTTTTTCGCGGCAACTTCAACCTGCTCCAATGCATACTTTGCCCGCGCTTGCTGTATTGATTGAATCGCCATGACTACTGATCTCCACTCTCAAGAATGCTCACCGCACACCAACCCATTCCAACCGTTTCATTTCCTCCTAACTGGAGCCAGTTTTGCGCTTGAAACAGATCTTTCACTGATTTCAGTATCGCTGATGCAGGCATCTCTTTTCGATCTTTACGTGAGTGCGCTGCTGAAAGAGTAGTGTAGAGCAGTGTTTCCGGGGGAAGTGTCTCTTCATACCAGAGCGCACCATCTCTGACCGTTTTTGTCTCTGATTCGATGGCAATATGGGCATTAACGGGTGTCGCGTGTTGTACCAGATAGGTAAAATCATCATTACTGATAATCGTAAGCTGTTTTCCCAGCTCAGCCGCTGCATCATCACGATTCATCAATCGTGCCATGGAATCAATAACAGGCTTGAGGTTGACCGGTTTTGCATTAAAACAATACTCTTCAAGAAAGAGTTGACCACCTTTTTGTGTTTCACTGACGAGTGCTTGCGCCTCACCCCTTTCATCCAGCTCAGGCACGTCAAATTCCATCGACAAATCAAGGCGCTGGCAATCTCGCTTAAAGCGTTTGAGTGCATCAGGGCAGGTGACCCATTTGAATTGTGAGGTGAGTGATCGAATAGGCAGTAAAAGCAAGCGCGCATCACTCACGGCAATTGCACCGGCATGGTCCGCAGCATGATCTGTATCCGGCCCGAAAACGTGGTTAATGCTCTCATTTGATGCGCCATAGCGATCTTCCGCACAGGTGCGCAGCGCCCCTTTTACAGCGGAACCAAAAACACAAGGCCAACCATTGTGCCCCTCTCGCTGAATGGGCAGATCAATAATGCCGCTGTTTTGCCCCGTTCCTGCATGTAAAGATGTTTGCGCCAGCAAACCAAATATTGCGTTTTGTTGTGACATAAGATTTTCCTTAATATTTTAGTGATCTTTTAACCATAAACCGACAGCGATCTGACCGCGCCCCAGCGCTTGCTCTTCACCGATTTGAGAGCCATGCAACTCCTTGATTGCCTGGGCAATACTGACCTGATTCACCGTACAATAAAAAGCAGTACCGGCCGGTATCAAACTCTTCATAACCCGTGGTTTGCGTTGAACCATATCCCAGCCCCCTTCTCTGTGCGCTGTACCTGCAATGGTGCTGTGCAGCGTCAATGCCACACCATTGATCTCGCCTTTCCAGGTTGTAAGGTGTTCGCTCTCATTTTTCTCAGCACCGCTCAAAGGCTGCCATGAGCTGTTCATCAATGCAGGTGTGAGCAGATAAATAATCAGGCCGTGCTCATTACCCTTGGGCTTTGGAGCAGAAGGAGTCATCTCTCCTTCCGTTTGATTGGTGACCTTCACATCCACCATACGCCCCTCTCCGCCTAACCGGAGTAGAGAAGGCGTTACGGGAAATGGTTCAGGCCCGCCTTGCACATCCATCTCAATACACACGCTGTTTTTTAAACGAATATGGCGGGTCTGATATAAAAGCCCTTCCTTAACACTGCGCAACTGGTTATCCCTTCCGATACCAATTCGAGCTTCGTCCGCATACAAATCATCCTGATGGATCACCTGATCAACTTTCGGAGCCTCCCCGTTTAATACCGATACAAACCCCTCCGATGTCAGCCAAAATTCACCCGACAGAGGTCTCACATCGTCAGAAACAGCCGAGGGAAGGGATGCAAAGCGAACATTCTTGCCAAGATCACAGCGGCAAGGGCGACCCGGTTGCATAAAGCCCAATAAAGTCACACAAACTTGTTTACAGTTTTCGGCCTCATACACCTTCTTCTCTCCCACAAGATTGCCGGGGGCGGGATAGAGGCGGTTTTTGCGATAAACAATCCACGGCCCTCTCATACTCAGTGGCCCCAGATCATCCCCGTAACCAATGGTTTGCCGCAAAGGGTGATGCTCATCTTCTGCATATGCCTCCCAGCCGAGCTCTTTTTCACTGGATTCCGCAAGGGTGGTACGAATTGCACCCGCCAATGTTCGTGCAGGCGGCGGAAAGAGGCTGCTTAATTCAGAGCCTCCTACAGATTCCATTGGGCGAGACTCTCGAAAAAAGAGAGTATCCAGTGCACTTAGACGCCATGTTTTTCCACTCATTGAGCCACTCCTTTATGCGTTAAGAAGCGCACCAATAAAGCACCATCAGCCAGCAGGTATTGGCTTGCTTTCAGTTTTTGGCTCTTTTTATCCCGATAGACAGGGCGACACTGTTCAAGCAGTGGAGCAACAATATTTTCAGCTTGCAGCATACTCGTCACACTGCTCTTACCTGAATTCATATATTCCATTGCCAGTAATTTTTTAGCCTGATCGTGATCAAGAACCGAAGCTTTTTCTGCTTCAGAGCCTGGATTCAACAAAGAGAAACGTTCACGAATTTTATAGAAGAATTTATTTGAAAATTGATGATCCCCTTCATCGATCTGACGAAACTGCTCAGATAACTGATTTAATACAACCGCCCCATCCTGCACGACCACATGCCACGGCTGCGACCACTGCACCGGAACCCCACCCGGTTTCCATACCCGAATTGCCAGCGCATCACGCCCTGTTGCCTCTTTGGCAATATCATCAAGCAAGGTGTGAACATCATGCAAAACTTTAGAGAGCGGCACTTTGATATGGACATACTCAATCGCGCCAGAAAGAGTCATCGTTGCCTTTGATTTCACGAATTGCAATTGATAATAGTCACGGAGCTCGGCGGCGCAATTCAGTGCATCTTCCAGCGGAAGAATGGCAAGCACATCATCCCCACCGGCATAGATCAAAAAGCCATTATTACGCTTTATAATTTCAGGAACTTCTTTGGTAAACCTGCCTAATCCATCTGTAATTTCTTGCTGTAAACCCACCTGCCTCATCTGTTTGCCAAGCGAATCACCATCCATCATCAGCACTGCATAGAACGGGCTGATGGCTCCAGCCTCCTTCTCTTTACGCAGTGTTGATAGTGCCTTTATGACGGCTTGAGCCTGGGTTTGATTCGGGTAGAGATTCCTGTTTTCCAGCAAGGTGGGGAAAAACAGATTACCATCAATGGACTTCCACTTTTTTTTGCAACGGATTTTATCAATGCAATCGATATTGGAGTCCCACTCAGGGTGCTCTTCAACCAAATGAGTTGTTGCCTCATAAAATCGCTTATAGCTTTCATCATCATGACCGTTCAGTACCTTTTTCAACCAATGCACCGCAGCCATGTATGTTACGGATGGAACACTAGCGGGTAACTCCCAACCTTTTAGTTTCCAACCACTGGGCATTTCAACATTTACATTTTCGAAGTGACGAACAAAGCGGCGCTTTACAAAGGCGATCGCAGATAACCATTCACAAGCCTCCCCCTTGCTGTTCGCATCAAGATCACTTTTCATCCCCTTTGGCTCTTTACGAACACTCCCCCAAAACTCTTTTAAATCTTCCGGGTTTGGAGATTCAACCCCGGATAGTTCTTGCCAACCATCCATCATCATGCATTTAACGCCAGGCTCAGGCGGGGGCATATAAGTCCGCCAGCTTTTACGCTGTTTCATCACTGCATTGCCAGAACAATCGGAGTCTATACCCCAGGTGATATCCCAGAAGCTTTCAATTTGGCGTTTCCAGATCTCTTCTGTTTTCACCTTATTGGGAAACTGAAGCAACCTTAAATCACTAACATATACTTCATTCGCCAAAGCACGCCAAGCATGGTGAACCGCCTCAACCACCTGCTCAGGTTTAAATTCCGTACCTACCTTCGCTTTAAAACAATTCGGTACACTTCCCTGCCTGGGCTCCTCCTTACCCTGCCCTTCGCCGCAAAGCCAGCCTGAAAATTTTTTATCCACGGCAGGAAAGATAACCTCCCCACCCTGCGCTTCCACCTCCCTCATCGCCACCGCCGACAGCCAGGAGAGAATAAACGATCCCGCCCAAAAATCACGCGTCCGCCGCGCCTGAGCAACAAAGCTCTGAACAGGCCCAAGGGTGAAGTGGAAATAGTCATAATTATCCATCGAATGAAACCTCCCCTATCTCCTGCATAAATTCATGGATCAGATCATAATCTACATTTTTCAAATCAGCTTCATAATGAAAAAGTGAGGGCAAAAACAGAGCACAACCAATATACTCTTTCGCAATAGGGTGGATATGAAAAAACAATGGACTCGATCTTCTTGCATTCATCTCCCTTCGAGAAGCGCCACTATAAGGCATACCAAACACGCGCTTTTCAACACCCGGTAAATCACTGAGCTGGCCACGGTAATTTTTAAATCGGGCCCCAATCGCACCATGCACATTTCTGCCCGTCGATTTTTTATCCATAAAACCAAATCTTGAATTTTTGCTAAATGCAGTATAGGGCAGATCAGAGACAGGAGAATCAATAAGGTGGTACTGTGAAAGTAGTTTTTTTATTGCACTTTTATACTCACTTTCAGAAGAAAAGTTTATTTTAGTTTCACCTAGCACTTCAAGAGAAACGGAACCAAACCCACGCCGAGACCGTCCACCTAAACCACCAAAATACCCAAATGCCTTTAGCGTATCCAGCAACTCTTGCTTTCTACTTTCAGCACCAGGTTTAAAAGTAATCTCCACATTAAAATCGCCTCCTTCCTGAATCGCTTGACGGTGAGGCTGGAGATTATTATTTTTTTTACTACCACTCCCCCAAAGTCCCATTCCAAGATAACCACTGGGCGAATCTGATGTTGGCCAGTCATTTACGTTTCTTGTTTTAGGTTGTTTCACCCTTAACATAAACATCGCCTGCCCAGGTCCTTTATCAGCAGCACTTCCAAACAGTGCGCCCTCTTGTTTATGAAGTTCACACAACCCCTCCTCATTAGAACCAAACTTCTTACGAATCTGCCCCCAATTCAAAGCCCGCCACCAAAACCTCAATGCTCCTTTCACTGATGCAGGACTGATCCCCGTTGCTTTTTGCTCGGCATCGCCTATAAACATCGGTGTCACGATGCGGTAAGTTGCAGTCATAACCTCCGGCCCTTTTTTTGTCATAATTGACTCCTTATTTATGACTTGTCATTTTTATATTAGCGCAAACGAATCGCCTCTTGAGCAAACCCCACCTCATAGGATAACCGCCCTCTCTTTCCTGCACTCTGAACAAAAAAAGGAGCCGCAAGGCGTTTACCCAATACGCTGCCTATACAACCATTTACTTTTGACTTTCGCTGTGAAAACCACTTTTTCTGGGCAACAATATCTCCCTCTTTCGCCACGGCCTCAGCCCGGTCAAACATACCGCCTTCACGATGAGTGAACTTTGAATACACCTCAAGATACTCACACATAAATTCATCTTCATCCAGATTCAGAGGCAATTCACCCGCAAGCTTTCGCTGACACATCCACATATAAAAGGCAAATTCAGCCACGCCCATACCTACGACCACACCATTACAATAGATCTCATGATTTTTCTGATCCAGCTCTACCGTTTCAGGCTCAGTGAAACGGCGAATAAATTCTATTGTTTCCTGATAGTCCGTATTTTTCTTTACCAACACTCGTTCCGGCACCATATAGAATAGATCAAACCAGCCATCACGTTTTGTCACGCCCAGCAGGGTATGTTTAATCGAGATTACACCCTCTTTACTGGCTATAAGATGTATTTCCGAAGGGATATAAGATGGAGTTGAATCCGACACGATTTTATATCGCGTCTCAGTGACAGGTTGGGAGCCTTTCCGATGGCTGCTAATAAAATCCTTTTAGAATCATCCTTTGGCTGCTTTGAAGTATTCATCCTTGCTAAAAAGTAAAGAGTTAAACTGAACAGATCTATTCCACCGAAGGACTATAACTTAAAAATACAACAATAAACAAGAGGTTATTTTCAACACAATATGTCAAATTTCTTGACCTTGAAAAACAGATCATGCACTCTTGCTGAGTTGCGATAAAAAGCACCCATTCGAACGGTTAAAAGCTCATCGAACTACTGACACCTACTGACAAAAATCAGGGGTAAAAAATGCTAACTTTTTGTGGTCAATTTATGTACAATTTAGATGTTCATAAACCATTGAAAACAAAAACAATTATTTTTTAGTCAGGGTTCGAATGGTTACCTGATGAAGAAGGTATTAAGACGATTTCTTTTAGCTCAAGCAACTCCCCAACCCTGTTCGAATGGTTACCTGATGAAGAAGGTATTAAGACAGCAATGCGGCAAGTACTATTGAAATTGCCCTGAGTTCGAATGGTTACCTGATGAAGAAGGTATTAAGACACAATTTCGCGCGGAATATCCCACACATAAGCAGTTCGAATGGTTACCTGATGAAGAAGGTATTAAGACTGTTATTATTGCAGAGGTTAGAATTTTTTTTGTGTTCGAATGGTTACCTGATGAAGAAGGTATTAAGACTTTTTCAATCGCTTGACTTAAGATTTCTCTTAAGTTCGAATGGTTACCTGATGAAGAAGGTATTAAGACGCTGGCCTGTATGAAATTATCCGGCCCCAACTCGTTCGAATGGTTACCTGATGAAGAAGGTATTAAGACCATCGCTAAAAATCTCTTCACCATTTTTGTAAGTTCGAATGGTTACCTGATGAAGAAGGTATTAAGACGTGGTCAAAAGCTGCGATAAGTACCATTTCGGTTCGAATGGTTACCTGATGAAGAAGGTATTAAGACCTTCTTTTGCCAGACTATCCCCGGTCTCGTAAGAGTTCGAATGGTTACCTGATGAAGAAGGTATTAAGACCTGCTGGTAGCGCTATTGCTTCCGCAACAGCAGCGTTCGAATGGTTACCTGATGAAGAAGGTATTAAGACCTCTTTGATAAGCTCAATTGCCTCAAAAGCTTCGTTCGAATGGTAGAACAGCCAAACACCGCTCCAAAATTCCGATTATTGCGGTCGTTATACCTCAAAAAAATCACCATTACTTATCAATTCATATAACCCTAAATTGATGAACAATCTTTTTTGGCGTATAGTTTTAATTAAAATACACGCCAAGAGGTTCATGCTATGCAGACTAAACTTACACTTAGATTGGAAGAATCACTGATTCAGCAAGCAAAATGGTATGCAAAAAAACATGATAAGTCTCTATCTCAAGTGGTGTCCGATTATTTTCAAGTATTGACGCGAAAAGTTGAAGAAGTAGAGGCTCCGCCTATTACGCGATCATTAATCGGTGTTTTAGAAGGCAACCGCATTGAGGTAGATGATTATAAAAAGCATTTGGAGGAAAAATACCTTTGAGAGTCTTATTTGATACAAATATTATTCTCGACGTATTGCTGAATAGAAAAAAATTTGTTGATCTTTCAGCAAAACTTGTTGGAATGGTTGAAACTAATCATGTTGATGGTTACTTGTGCGCAACTACAATTACTACTTTGGATTTTCTTATATCGAAAGCTATGAACAAAAAGCAGGCAAAAATAGAGATTAAAAAGTTGCTCACTATTTTCAGGATTGCTGAAGTTAATTCGAAAGTTTTAGAGCTATCCGTAAATTCAAAATTCAGTGATTTCGAGGATGGTGTTCAATATTATTCTGGTGAGTGTTGTGACATGAGTGGTCTTGTAACTAGAAACACAAAAGATTATAAAAATACCAGCCTGCCTATCTATACTCCTGAAGAGTTGTGGGGAATAATTGCAATGAGTCAGAACGATAAGGCATAACAAAATGCTCCATTGGACGGTGCAAAGCGTTAGGCGAAGTACGAATCGAGAGATTTAGCAATATTAGGAAATTCTCTGAGAACTTTTTTATCTGCTGTAATTAAAGGTACATTTAAGTATTGGGCTAGAGCAACAAACTCACAATCATAAGCAGAGCAACTACTCGAACTTACAAGCTGCATGATGTGTGCTGAAGGGATTTCAAACTCGTTATCGGCTAACAGTTTTTCGGCTTGTTGAATGATGAGTAGAACCTCATCAAAAGCCAGAATTTTTTTTCGCAAATACTAGCTTAAAACATTCCTGAATTCGCTACGCCATAAGGTAGGTGCATTCCAATGAGAATCGGCAATCAGTAGCTGTTCTGCTTGACTGGAACGCTCTCCAGAAATATATGAAAACGTTGGAAACAGAGTTTCATGGCTGATTCCATTTTAATTCAAGCAATGGCTCCAGACGTAATTAATCAAAGCTGGAGACGGCTGCGTAATGAACATACCCCGTGGTCACTGACCGTCACGCGGGATCAACTTCAACAACACTTGTTAAAACATATCCTCGAATGTCGTGAGCAAGTATTGCAAGGAAAATACAGACCTTCTGCATTGCGCCAATTTCCGATGCTAAAACCTGACGGTAAAAAGCGAGTGCTCTCTGCCCAGTTTTTAAGAGACAAGTTGGTGCAGCGTTCATTACTGACCGTGCTGGAACCCAAAGCAGAAGCGATATTCCACGAAGACAGCTTTGGTTATCGCCCCAGAAGAGGTGTAGATTTGGCCATAAAAAAAGTCTATGAGAGAATTCGGGTGGGTCAGCATTGGCTAGTGGATGCAGACATCAAAAAGTTTTTTGATACAATTCCCTACAAACAACTGATGAAAGTATTAAAAGCATTCATCAATGACTCGAGTACCATGAAACTGGTTGAGATGTGGTTAAAGCAGGGTGCACACTGTAGCAGCCTTCTGGGTCAGCGGCGTGGAATATCACAGGGAGCCATACTGTCCCCCATTTTTTGCAATATTTATCTGAATCAGTTTGATACACGTCTTTCAAATGCCAACATTCCTTTCGTGCGGTTTGCCGATGATTTTTTACTGTTTGCAACCAATAAAAGTGATGCTGAAAAAGCAAAGGGATATGCACAAAAACAGTTAGAAGCACTTGGATTAGAGCTGCATCCAGACAAAACCCGGATTGTGAAAAGCAGCCCGGCTGTTAAATTTCTTGGCCGACCATTGCTTAAAGTATAACGCCGTAGCAACTTGACCTGAAAAAATGAATCATGCATTCTGTAAAACGTGCTTAAAACACACCATTCGAGAGGTTGAAAAGTATCGAACTACTGACACCTGCTGACAAAAATCAGGGATAAAAAAGTGCTAACTTTTTGTGATCAATTTATGTACAATTTAGACGTCCATAAGCTATTGAAAACAAAAATAATTATTTTTTGGTCGGGGGTTCGAATGGTTACCTGATGAAGAAGGTATTAAGACATGGTTTTTTCGAAAAGATTCCCTAGCGATTCAGTTCGAATGGTTACCTGATGAAGAAGGTATTAAGACTTAGCCGCGTCCGAATTAGTAAATAATTTGTCAGAGTTCGAATGGTTACCTGATGAAGAAGGTATTAAGACTCAGCCAACCTGTAGGTTGCTCCGAGCCACTTATGTTCGAATGGTTACCTGATGAAGAAGGTATTAAGACACAAGTTAATTGTTTGCTCTCTTTCAAGTTCAAGTTCGAATGGTTACCTGATGAAGAAGGTATTAAGACTAAATTGTCCGTACCTAAGTACAATCCATGTAAAGTTCGAATGGTTACCTGATGAAGAAGGTATTAAGACCTAAGCGAAATTG
>WFXF01000019.1 GCA_015490755.1 Gammaproteobacteria bacterium | reverse complement strand
TTGGCACGCTGGCGGCTGTAACCTTCAGTATTTACATTTGCAATATTGTTGCTTGTGATATCCAGTGCACGCCGATTCGAGTTTAACCCGGCAAGACCGATACCAAACATTCCAACGCCCGCCATACATCTGACCTCGCTATGATTAAGTCCGACATACTCTAACTATTTGGACACCTGACAGCGTGTTCCATTCACTGGTTTGTCATAAAACTGTAGAGAATGCACTGTTTTTCATGACTGCCATAATCTTCATGGCATAAGCAGGATCAGTGGCATAACCTGAGTCCTGCAATGCAGCCGCAAAATTTTGTGAACTGCGTCCCACTTTTAATACTTCGGCATATCGAGGGTTTTCTTTTAAAAATTTTGCATAGTCGTCAAAACTTTCGTTATACGATGAATAGGAGCGAAACTGTGCTCGTTCACGTTCTGCGATGCCATCTTTATATTCCAGAGTTAAAACCGTAGCGGTCGATCCTTGCCATGAAGTATTAGCCTTGATACCAAATAAATTAAAGCTGCTACTGCCGTCTGGATGCTTTATTACTGATTTTCCCCACCCTGTCTCTAAAGCAGCTTGCGCCAAAATTGCATGAGGTGAAACCTCCAGCTTTTCTCCTGCCTGTTTGGCTAATGGCCAAAGTTTGCGAACAAACTCGACAGGTGTTTCAAAGGTTGTTGTGGTGATCACCTTTGTGGTAGTTTCTGCAACAGGGGGGGAGGTGGTTGAAATTGGTTTGTATTGTTCGATGGAGGGGATGAGTGCTGGTGGTCGTTGTGGTAGTTTGAGTTCCTTTGTCGAATCTGATTTAGTCTGAGTATCAAAACCTGCAGTAACAGATAATTGCCTGACTAACGCTTCAGCTAAACCCAAGCTGTAACCACCATTAAGTGATGTGCTCAATTGCTGGTCGAGCATTCCCTGATAAAGCTTGCTCTGGTCATTATCAAAAATTCCATCGCCCAGGCCGGAGCTTGCAGCACGCATACTTTTGAGCATCATGTTCATGAATATCGATTCAAACTGTTTAGCCGCGGTTTCAAGAGTTTCAGGCGTTTGCTCTTTTGCATTGCTGTATCTTAGTTGCTGCAATCCCTTTGGGTCGCTTGCCAGGCTTGATATATCAAACTCTTTTAACATAAGCGTGATAGATACTCACATCTCAATGATATCATGAAGGTCCGGGCGACCACTGAATGTGATTCCCGAGCTTTTCGGGATAGTGACCGTTTGACTTGTGCCTCCAAGATAAAAACTTTCGACGGTTGTATTCTCTTCAATAACCACACTGTTTTTCAAACCGTTCATATCAATATTTCTGACTTTGTTATTTTCTAAAATGGTTATCGAGTTATTGATTCCTGATATTTCTAAATCAAACAATTCAGACTCATCAATAATTTTAGTTTCACTTGTGCTATTGACTTCAATGACCTTTATATCATCAACACATCCGGTCAAAAATAAGCTTGTAACTATCATCAACGTTATTTTGTTCATGACCGATACACTCCTGGCTAGTTGGTTGTTATCCCTGACTTTGTAGGTAGATATCGGCCTGAAAAAATAAGTGTTTAATTTTTAACGGTATAATTCATAGCAACAAAACTATTTTTCAGCTATTCTTTGAACAATAGTAATTCTAATAAAAACGTGGCATTAATTTTGAAAAATCGATTAATAAAGAGCAGTTTTATGGGGCGAGTAATATCAATATTGATAGTGGCGCTTTTGATTGTATCTTGTGCTAGCACACAACAGAACAGATCGGTAGATTCGAATCGTTTTAGCTTTGAAAATTACGACTTTTTGGTCGTAAAAAAAGATACGTCATTATTGTTTGATATAGATACTGAGTTTGGTAATTTGATGCAGATTTACAACATGAAGGTTGTTACTCCTCAAGAGTATGAAAGCATGACACCGGAAAATCAGAAAAAGACACTTTACGCACAAATATCTTTAGGCTCGGAAGATGGAAATAACCAACTGAATATTTCATTTGAAGATGCTGTTAGTGGAGAAACAAAAAGTAATTTTGGAGAAGTCGCTGAAGGTGATATGTCTAATAGCAGAGATCGATCAAAAGCGCTTCGATCTGTATCAAATAAAATCATAAAGGCACTCAAGAAAGACAAAGGTTTAATTGCCAATAAAAATAAACTGTTAGCCGATGAACGTGAACTGATTTTACCTGGAATGAGATCTGGTGATATCGATGCTGAGGTGAAGGAATATCTGGTTGTAGTACGCACACTGAACGTAAGAAAAGCTCCAATGGTTGGGTTTGATATCATCGAAAAAGTAAAAGAGGGAGACGTTCTAAAGAAGATATCATCATTGTTGGGGTGGGTTAAAGTAGAGCTCCCTTCGGGTAAAAGAGGCTGGGTATCTATGAAATACTTACAACCCATTGCTCAAGTAGAATAAACAGATCGTGCTACCTTTTTAATTCGCTATAAAGTGAATAGATCTGTTTTACAATCGTTTTAATATTAAATTTGTTATCGATAAGCGCGAGACTCTCTTTGCCCATACTTTCTCTCAAAACCTTGTCGCTACATAATTTTCCTAATGCATCTTTAAGTCCTGATATATCACCAGGGTTAATGAGATAGCCATTTTTTCCTTCAATAACCGCTTCAGGAATACCGCCAATGGGCGTTGATATAATAGGCGCACCCGAAGCCATAGCCTCTAAAATAGATCCGGGTAGGCCTTCATTATAGGAGGGGAGAACATAGATGTCAGTT
Source organism: Gammaproteobacteria bacterium (assembly GCA_015490755.1). GTDB lineage: Bacteria > Pseudomonadota > Gammaproteobacteria > JAADGQ01 > JAADGQ01 > S141-38. Next base: position 11,548 of record WFXF01000019.1, on the reverse strand, counting down.
TTTCTGAAAATTTCAATTTTTTTCTCGCCAGAAATCCACCCAAGTCGTTGAACGGAGTTTTCCAGGCTGTTTTTCTTTATAAAATTATCTACTTTTTCGGTATCACCATCACCGCCTAAAAGCAGTTTTGCATTTGGGTACTCTGTGGTTAATTGTTTAAAAGCTTCAAGCAGATCATAGGTTCCTTTTCTTTTGCCCAGCCGACCCATAAAGGAGATAATAATAGATTCACCATTGTTAATTTTTCCTTTAAATTTGTCAGTAGAAGCACCATTGTAAATAATCACAATGTTTTTATTAGTGGTAATCTGGCTTATGAACTTTTTCCACTCTTCTGACAACACGATAACAGTATCACTGTTATTGAACATCCAGCTGATTAGTTTTTTTTGTAGTTTATTACCATTGTTATAGAACTCTTTGAACTCAGAGCCATGCAGGTGAATGATAATTTTAGATCGTTTGAACTTGGCCGTCGTAAAAAAAATAAGCTTCCTATAAAAACTGATATAGCTCGATAGATGAATATGAACGATATCAATAGGTTTAAAGCAACGAATAAGAAAACGAAAATAGGCTTTTATAGCTTGTTTTAACTTTAGTAATTGATGCCCCGGTGCATTTTCATCGAGAGTCGAAATGTAATCAAAGTCTACAAGAGATTTGATTCCAGACTCCATCCAGTTGCTAACAACAGTCGAAATTCCACCGGTGGCATCAGGGTGCACACCTAACATGACAATTTTAAGTTTTTTCATAAACTAAATGTTTATTGGCTAAAAAGTGCGTCATACGCAGCAAGTAATTTAGGTGCTTCGTATTTCCATTCCAGTTCATTTTCTACTCTTTGCCGCCCAAAATTTCCCATCTTTTCTCTTAACTCGGGGTCATCTATAAGTTCTACGATTTTTTTAGCCATATCTTCGGCATCATTTTTTGATGCATACAGAGAGGCCTCTTGAGCTGAAAACCGTCCTTCAGTTAACTCAAATTGAACAATGGGTTTTGCAAGCGCCATGTATTCCATGATTTTGTTCATTGTAGACTTGTCATTCATTTCATTGACGACATCAGGATTAACACAAACATCAGCAGTATTGAGCATCTCTAATAGCTCTTGATCTGGAACACGCCCTGTAAAGGTGACATAGTCCGAAATACCAAGCTCGGCAGCATACTCTTTCATTTCACTCAAAGAGGTTCCGCCCCCAACCAAACCAAAATGTATGTCAGTTCGTTGCATCTCCTTAACGATATATCGAGCCGCTTTCAAGAGATAATCAATGCCTTCTTGTGCACCCATTACGCCGACATAACCGACTAAATACTTTCGTCCTTGTTTTAATGATTCGACAGGAGGAATCACTTTAAGGCGATCCAGTTTTGGGCCACTGCGAACGACAAAAACTTTATCTTCGGGCATTCCACCACGCTCTATTGCAATCTTTTTATAAGATTCATTGGTGGCAATGGATATTTGGGCTGTTTTAAATGTCCAGCGCTCCCAAGCAAGCATTACTTTGTAAAAGAAGTCTCGGCGACCAAACTTTGCTTCATAAAGCTCTGGATTAATATCATGGTGGTCGAATAGAAATTTTTTACCAAATAAACGGAAAAATCCACCGATGATAAAAATATTATCAGGAGGGTTACAGGCATGAATAGCATCGAACCCACGTGTAAAAAGAACTCGCAGAGACAAAGTGAACTCCCAGAAGAGAGCGGCACTGTATTCAAGCAGATATCCCCATGCACCCTCTGCTTCAGTAGGTAAAGAGTGACGATAGATATGAATGTCGTCGATCACCTCATAAGACTTCTCATAACCTTTTCCTTTAGGACAAATAATTGAGATTTCATAGCCTGCACTATTTAATGTAGTGGCTTCTTGCCATACTCTCCGGTCAAATGGAGAGGGGAGGTTTTCTACAATAAAAAGGACGCGGCGTGGTTTATTACCAGCAGATGCCTTCATAACGCCCCTCTTGGCTTTGATCTGGAACAATACGAACTAAATCGACGACGGTTTGCCCTTTGCGTAACCGATCTAAAACGTCTGAAAATTCGTTATCGCCATTGCCAATGACCACAGTGTCTGCATGTTCAAGCACTTCATCCATACTGTCCATCATCAGGCTGGAAATGTGAGGGATCTGGTTGAGAATATAATCTTTATTGGCTCCGACCAGGCTGGCGATATTAACATTTTTGTCATATAGTTTCACATCATAGCCTTTGCCTAAAAGCCGCTCTATAACTTCGACAATAGGGCTTTCCCTTAGATCGTCTGTTCCAGCTTTAAAGCTAAAACCAAGAATTCCAACCTTTTTGCTGCCTTGTGCCATAATCAGATTGAGGCCTTTCTCAATTTGTCGTTGGTTGCTTGGCATAATCGAACCAATAATAGGAACATCAATGTCCATACTATTCGCTTTATAGTTCAATGCACGAACATCTTTTGGCAAACATGAGCCGCCAAAAGCAAAACCGGGCTTCATATAGTAGGGTGATAGATTGAGTTTCAAATCCTGGCAAAAAATATCCATTACTTTGTGACCATCAACACCAACAGCCTTACTGATATTGCCTATCTCATTAGCAAAACCGACTTTTAATGCATGCCATACATTATCTGTATATTTGACCATTTCAGCTGTTGAGATGTCAGTCCGAATCAGAGGGGCATCCATATCTTTATATAGAGTGGCAAGCAGTTCACCGCCTCGCGCCTCAGTTTCACCAATAACGGTTTTTGGCGGGTTATAATAGTCATATACGGCGGTACCTTCACGTAAAAACTCTGGATTATTACAAACGCCAAAATCAATACCAGCTTTTTTTCCAGACGAACTTTCCAATATAGGGATTACGACATTTTTCATCGTGCCCGGTAACATGGTGCTTCGAGCCACCACAACATGAAATTCAGACTTCTCTTTAAGTACTTCACCAATCTCTTCACAGACATTGCGTACATATTTTAAGTCCAGACTGCCATTTAAGTTGCTTGGTGTTCCAACACAGATGAGAGATATTTCTGAATTCATGACAGCATCTTTAACATCCGCAGTTGCACGCAGTAGTCCGTCTTTAACTGCCTTTGACATGATTTCGCCAATCTCTTTTTCAATTACTGGCGTTTGACCCTGGTTAATCAAATCGATCTTGGGTTGATAGGGATCAACTCCTATCACTTCATGCCCGTCTTGTGCAATGCATCCTGCTGAAACAGCACCCACATAGCCTAAACCAAAAATACTTATCTTCATGATTTCTCCTGTTTTTTTGTGTTCACTTACTTATTAGTGAAAAATTGTAATTATTCAGCTGCATTGAATCACTGTAACAAAGCTTGAGTTTCCTTTAATTTCAGTACGCCATGTTGCGACCTGTGTTGACACTTTAATGTCATATCTCCTCGAAACCCAGCCAAGAGGACGATTTTCATCCCCTTCTATTAATTGGGGCTCAGCCTCTGTTTGAGCCGATGTTAAAGATAACTCTTTCTCACCATTGATTGCTCTGATTTCACTCCCTTCAATTCTGACATCACAGCTTTCACAAAAATGCCAAAAGAGTTCGACTGTGTGTTTTTCTTTACAGACAAAGTTATCGGTTACCATGATTTTACGCTGAGCCTTATGTAAAGATATTTCTCGTTGATGAATTACTCCATCCTCCAGACGAGTATACCCATCATGTGAACCGATAAATTGATCTATTTCACTGTTTGATTGCCACACTTCGCATCGAGCGGCCGCTTTTCGTAGCCACATGAAGTTGCCACCACTCACCGATTGATCCAGCCCATCGACACAAGCCGTGTTGTGAGCCGTGGTTCCTCTGAAGTAATCTCTCCATTTTTTCTGTGTATGGTAGGCATAAGTGCCTGGGTCAATTAAGAATTCCAAACCCGCAATGTTTAATGTGAAAGATAGAGCGTCCGCATGTCCATGAGCTGCAATGCTCTGATAACCCAAAGGGCCAGCATCTACAACAATTTTTATTTCATTCTCTGTATCTAAATCAGCACCAAGTACATAATAGCCACCTTCATCAAATTTTCGTGGAAAGTTCAATGGAGCTGTTTTTTCAGTCGTGTCTTTTGTGCAATCTCCTAATAACCATTGAGTTTTGTCATCAAATATGCCAGCTTTTGTAATAAAGTCATTACGCTCGAACAGAACTGACCCGGTTGCTAATAAAGATTTATACGGACACCAAACGGTCTCTTGAGATAGTTTGACGACGTATCCATCATCAGCGTCACCAATCATGGGAATATTCCCGTTGCAATCCATGATAGCAGCGGTATATTCCAGCATTTTTTCAATTCTCTGCCAATATTCCGGGGAAAATGTTTCACCGTTAGCGCGTCCTGCGAGCGCTGAAATAAGAAGGAAGTCCAAAACAAATTGCTGGTATGATATTGCTTGTTCCAGATTTACACCATCACCTGCATTTTGCTTTAATGCTTCTCGCTCCAGTATTTTTTGTGATAGTTGTCGCCACTTTGATCTGGTATTCCAGTAAGGCCAGGTATGAGAAGCCACATAGAGGCCAGCAACTTCGCCGATCAAATGATTATTGGAGGATGAGTAACCGGATAAATGTCCGCTAATAAAGTCAGTATGTTGATAGATAGAATCCAACCAGCGCTGCCGAAATATTTCCCCTTGCTGTCCTGCAAAAAGTAAAGAGTCTTTTCCGCCGATTAATTGCCAGATAATGCTCCAGTTTATCAGCCGAATACCCAGTTCGAGAGAGCTTGTCCAGTTAGGGCCTTTTAGATAAGGGCACTGGTCAAACCATGATGTGAGCTGCAACTGCAAAACATCAAGGTGCTTTTTGTCCTGGGTTAGATAGTAAGCCTGGGCTAACGTCACAAGTTGCAAATGTCGGTTAGGTTCCCATAGGTATTTGATATCACCTACAATATCGTTGTTTCTGTAATTTAAAGTTTTTCCAAATGATAGTGGCGCTACCGTGCCTGATAGAGGATCTTTATTCCAGCAAGGGGTTTCACTTAAGTTAGCGTTATCTAAAGCGAATATCGCAATATTTCCCGCTTTAACGCGCTCTGCTGCCTGTACGTAAGATTCAATATCCAAATCATTAGGCAGATGGATAAAATTGTTGGTATTAACTGATAAATCTGCGGGCGGAACATCCTTAACTGTAAGAAAGCCAAGCCGCTGCGTTTGCATATAAGTTGTTTTGCGAATTCTAAATAAAATTTCACTTGGAGACATGCAGGTTAAACGGCTCCAATACCAAGATAATCCCTTTAACACAGGTAATATTCCTTCAGTTGTGAAGGAACGAGTACGAAATAAGTTATTCCATACCCGTTCTCAAGTAATTTAAATTAAGTATAGTGTATTGGATTTTGTCCAACTTGTGTTGTTAATGATGAACGGTTGAGAACTTTACTGAACGCGCCGGTTAGTTTTGCCAATGCCGGTTTTTTGATTTCATAGGTGACTTCATATAGGTCTTTCGTTTTACTTTGCTCCAGCAGATAGTCATCACTTGTTTTAAGTTCATCGACTAAATTCAGTTCGATTGCACGTTTCCCAAACCAATGTTCACCTGTAGCTACTTTTTCAACATTGACGGTGGTGCGGTTTTCCGTAATAAAGTCTTTGAAAAGTTTATGCGTATCTTCGATCTCTTCTTTAAATTTTGCGCGAGCTTTATCTGTATTTTCACCAAGAAGGGTGAGCGTTCTTTTATATTCTCCCGCTGTAATCATCTCATAGTCAATATCATGCTTTTTTAATACACGATTGAAATTGGGAATTTGAGCAACTACGCCGATAGAACCGAGAATTGCAAATGGAGCTGCGATGATACGATCTGCAACACAGGCCATCATGTAACCACCGCTGGCAGCCACCTTATCGACTGAGATTGTCAGTGGAATTTTTTTGTCTGTAATGCGCTGTAATTGAGATGATGCCAATCCGTACGCATGAACCATGCCGCCGCCACTCTCCAGATGAACAAAAACTTCATCACTGGGCTTTGCACAGGAGAGGATGGCTGTAATCTCTTCACGTAATGCAGTGACTCTCGATGCTTTGATATCGCCATCAAAATGAAGCACAAAAATACGATCACGTTTTTCATCACTTTTATCTAGTGCTTTTGCTTTGGCCTTTTGAGCTTTGTGATGCTTTTTCAGCTCGGCTTTTGATAAAATATGAGAGTCGAGCTCTTCAGTCATCTTGTCATATTTGCTATTAAGCTTGGTGACTTCGATGTGAGGTTCTTTTGAAGCACTTTTACCTCGGCTCATTTGCATGAAAATACCGCCTGTGATGATCAATATTGCGACCACTATGGTGACAACTTCCGCTAAAAAAAGTCCATACTCTAATAATAGTTCAAGCACCTTAAATCCTCTGGTTTTATAATTTAATCAAGATAGCGGGATGATAACCCATTGTAAGCATCAATGCGTCGATCACGGAGATAGGGCCAGATACGTCTGACCTGTTCTGTACGGCTGAGATTGATTTTTGCAATCAGTACAGCGCATTGATCAGCCGGTGCTGTTTTAATGATTTCACCCTGTGAACCTGCAATAAAACTGTTTCCCCAGAATTGAATGCCTTGAGTATTGCCGCTTGAATCAGCTTCAAAACCACTGCGATTACAACTGATAACGGGGATTCCGTTAGCGATGGCATGAGCGCGTTGAATGGTGAGCCATGCATCCAGTTGGCGCTGTTGCTCTTCATGAGTATCCGCAGGGTCCCAGCCAATTGCCGTTGGGTAAACAAGTAGCTCTGCGCCTGCTAAGGTCATAAGTCGCGCACTTTCAGGGAACCATTGATCCCAACATACTTGTACACCCAAACGGCCAATGGTGGTGTTGATGGGGCGAAAGCCAGGATCTCCGGGGGTGAAGTAATATTTTTCATGAAATCCCGGATCATCGGGAATATGCATTTTGCGATAGAGGCCGACGATGCCTTTTGTGGTATCCAAAACTACAGCAGTATTATGATAAAGTCCGGCAGCACGCCGTTCAAAAATTGAAGCAGTGATGACAACGTTTAATTCATCAGCAATTGTGCTGAGTTGGTCAGTTGTTGGGCCAGGAATGGGTTCAGCAAGATCAAATAGATTTGGGTTTTGGGTTTGGCAAAAATATAGAGAAGTGTGAAGTTCTTGTAGTACAACCAGTTTTGCACCTTGCTTCGCTGCACTACGAATGCCCTGTATTGTGTTTGCCAGGTTTTTATCCCGGTCATGAGTGCATGCGTGTTGTATTGCAGCTACTTTTAAAAAACGTTGAGTCATTATAAAACCCCATCGGGTAACTGCATGGTTAAACAGTGCAAGCTGCCATATTGCTGAATAATTGATTCACAGGGAATCGTGATGATTTTTCGGTTTGGAAAGCATTGCTTCAGACAGGTCACCGCAGCTTCATCCGCAGGATCGTTATATGTGGGCAATAACACTGCGCCATTGATGATTAAAAAATTAGCATAGCTGGCGGGCAGTCTATGAACACCTTCTGAATATTTGGCTTTTGGCCAGGGGAGAGGAATCAGGCGGTAAGGTTTTCCTTGAACTGTTTTAAAAGATTTAAGCTCTTCTTCCATTGCTTTAAGCGCTTCGTAATGTTCATCGTGAATATCGTTGCAACTGACATGGCAAATTGTATGCGCATCACAAAAGCGAGCCAAGGTATCAATATGGCTATCAGTGTCATCACCCGCAAGATAGCCGTTTTTCAGCCATAAAATACGTTGAACACCCAGTTTTTCACTCAGTATCTGCTCCAGCTCTGACCGGTTCAGATGGGGGTTACGGTTAGGTGCAAGCAAGCAGGCTTCTGTCGTGAGTAATGTACCTTGTCCATCAACCTCAATACTGCCACCTTCAAGCACCAAATCAACTGTTTCAATATCAGTATCACCGAAAGCACCACTCTGGTGTTGTAATCGCGTTATTTGGTTATCCTTTTCTGATTCGAATTTATTGCCCCAGGCATTGAAGGTAAAATCAAGCAAATAGGGCTGGCTGTTACTGTATATGGTGATAGGGCCATAATCACGCACCCAGGTATCATTTGAAGGGCAAAGTGTGAAAATAATCGAAGTGCTATCAATATTCGCAGCGCTGAGCAATGATTTTATATGTAATTGCTGTGTTTTACTGAAGCAATTAATCATAACTTTTTGATATTGGCTAATCGCTTTTGTAATGGCTACAAAAACAGGTTCAACCTGGTCAAGAACAGGTTGCCAGTCACTTCTGTTATGCGGCCATGTCAGCATGACCGCACTTTGATGGTGCCATTCGGCGGGAAGTCTTTTTGCTATATCTGTATATCTATTTTTAATCAAACCTTGTTTACATCCGGCAGCTTCAATAGGTTTTTAATTTACCACCGATTCAACCATCTTTTTTTGATTGACAGGGCAGTACCAGCTGCTTGAAAACCTAACACAATTACGGCCATCTGTCTTGGCTTGATAGAGGGCAGCATCGGCTTTATTAAATAGCGAAGTGGAGTTGTCATCTAAAGTGAGGTGAGATACACCAATACTGACAGTGATAGGAATAGTGAGCTCCTTGGTGCGAAAAGGGGTTTTTTCTACCGCTTCACGAATTCGCTCGGATAGACGTATGGCACCATTTCGGTCTGTATGGCTTAAAATAACTGTAAACTCTTCACCGCCATAACGACACAGCATATCAGTCTCTCTGATGCATCGTTTAACCGTTCTTACAAAAGTTTTGATTACAGCATCACCATTCGAGTGTCCATAATGGTCATTAACATTTTTAAAATGGTCCAGATCAAAGGAGACCAATGCGAGTGGCGAGCCATTTCGATGTGCCAGCTTGATCTCTCTATTGAGTGCATCATCCATTGCTGCACGATTGGGAATTCCTGTTAATGGATCTTTAAGTGCCAGCTGTAATGCGTCTTTATAGGCTAGTGCGTTATGTAATGGGTATAAAAGGCTGCGTAAAAATGGCTCTATCAGAGTCATCTCTTTTTCTTCAAACTCAGTGATTCGAGTCAGGCTCAGTTCGCCTAGCGGTTTATTATTGAGTGTCAGCAAGTAGGTGCAAAGATATTGACTTTTGTTTCCAGAAGAAAATGATACGTCGGGTTGAGGACCGCTGTAATGAATACTTTCATGAGGAATGGTAGTTTTGATTTCACTACTAAATTTCTCAATAAGTTCTTTGTAGTCGAGTGTCATTTGCAAAGAGCTGGTAATTTCAAGCGCTCTGATCTGGCTTGGGCTATGCTCTAATTTTTGAGGATTAGATTCACCTTTTTTCTGTGGAGTAAAATCAAGAAAAATAGATTTGTGTGGATGCTGATATACCATCTGTGGTGTTGCAATCATGATTCGATCCTCTCGTCCTTTTTGAGTATGGAAAGCAGAAATATTTTTCGAATATGTATTGAAATTATGCGAAAAGTATGCCAGCAAACTAATTTGGCCCAATATTACCCTGATGAAGTAAAAATAGTCTGTTTTCCCTTCATGGTGTGCATACATTGCCAAAAAGTTGACAGAGCAGGCGTAAGGTGTTTCTTTACTGTCAAACAGTCGGCACGGTTGCTGTAATTTATAATTTAGAGAGTCTATGGATGAAAATTTTTCTTATTAAAAATCAAAAAGACTTGGAAACAGTAGTTCAGCAGGGAGGAAATGCACATGCAAATATTCTGCTGGGGCAAATTTTACTTAGAGGAAAGTTGCTCTCTTCAGCTACTCTTGAAAAATGTTTAAAACGGCAAAAAAATGAAGATAAAGGTAAACATCTTGGACGCATTTTAACTGAGCAAGGCATTGTGAATGCGTGGCAGGTTAAGGTGGCATTAGCTTATAAGTTTGGTATCGCTTGTGTTCGCCTGGATGAATTTGATATCGCGCCACGTACGCTCTCTTTGGTCAAACCTGATATTGCATTGCAGTATAATGTGTTGCCACTAGGGGTTGTTGATGGCCGGTTAGCTGTGTTGATGGAAGACCCGCTTGATGAAAAGCGCATCGAATTGCTTCGTTTTAATACTAAACTGGCTATTGAACCCCTGATGTGCTCCGCAAAAGATCTCTCTTTGGCGTTGAGTAAATATTACAGTTCATTTGATGAAAGTGATGCACTGGATGATATGGAAATCGTTTCCGATGCAGAAATCATTGAGATGGATCTGCCCGGTAGTGACCAGACAATAGAACAACAGGCGAAAGCAAAACCCATTGTTCGTTTATTAAATGCGCTGGTGCATCATGGTGTGATGAGTCAGGCTTCAGATATCAATATTCGTCCACAAAAAGATCGCATTGATGTCTATTACCGCATTGATGGAAAGCTGCACTACTCCCGCACACTCAATAAATCATTGCTGGCGGCACTGGTCAGCCGCATAAAAATTGTAGGGCGTATGAATATTGCTGAGCGCCGACTGCCTCAGGATGGACGCTCACAAATGGTATCTGCAGGAAAGAGTGTAGATCTGAGGATCTCAATTATTCCTACAGTATCGGGTGAGAGTGTAGTTATTCGTATTCTCGATAAAGAGGGCGGTGTACTTGGCCTTGATGACTTGGGATTATCAGAAAAAGAGCATGCTCAATTAAAGCAACTATTGGTTCACCCTCATGGTATTTTCCTGGTAACAGGACCAACGGGTTCAGGAAAATCAACAACGCTCTATGCCATTATTCAAGAAATCAATAAACGAAAACCACATATTCTAACAGTAGAAGACCCTGTCGAATATGATATTGAAGATATAGAGCAAGTGCAGGTCTCAAATGAGATGGGCTATACCTTTGCAAAAGCACTTCGGAACTTTTTACGGCATGACCCTGATGTCATTATGGTAGGGGAAATTCGAGATGAAGAGACGGCGCACATTGCAAACAAGGCGGCACTGACAGGGCACTTGGTGTTGAGTACTCTGCATACCAATGATGCATCAAGCACAATCACTCGCCTGATTGATATGGGGGTTGAGCCTTATTTGCTGAGCTCCACTTTACTCGGAGTGATGGCACAACGTCTGGTACGCCTTAATTGTACCCGGTGTTTGATGGAGGATGAAATTAAACCATCGGTACGGAAAAAATTAGGACTAAAAGAGGATGAAATTTTCTGGAAGGGGCAGGGGTGCCCGCTTTGTACAAGTACCGGTTATAAAGGGCGAGCCAATGTTTGTGAATTATTGACGGTAACGCCGGAAATTTCACGTTATGTCAGTGAAGGAAGTACTGCTCGTGCCATTCGCGAGAAAGCAATTTCTGATGGAATGGTGCCATTAGTGCAAAATGCCATTGAACTTGCCCGGCGTGGTCTGACTTCAATCGAAGAGGTTTATGCGATTGGATTTGAGTCTGAATCTGGCTAAGGAACGTTCACGAAATAACTTCTGCACTCTGACTTGCTCTTTTACTCCGGCTCAAACAATCTCAATCGTTACATAGGCCAGCTATGCGCCTCTTGAGATCGTTTGAGCCGAAGCAAAATTTCTACGCCATAGTTGCAGAAGTTATTCCGT
>WFXF01000018.1 GCA_015490755.1 Gammaproteobacteria bacterium | reverse complement strand
GATGACATTCCAAAGATTTTTTGATGGGCTTATTTTAACATTGTTGAAGCGAAATAAATGCTTTGTTCACCCGACGAATTGTAAAAAATGGTTATTTATACTGTTTTTTCTGGTGGTTAGTGAAAACATCTGTTCTCGGACAGCCTCCTAGTCTCTATTCAGTACCAAATTTAGGGCTTGAGGTGATCGCTGAAGGTGTCGAGACTGAGGAAGAGCTTTGTTTGCTGCAAGCTCAAAATTACAACCTATATCAAGGCTATTACTTCAGTAAACCCATTCCCGCTGATGCTTTCGAAAAGTTACTCCAAATTCAGCTCACAGGAATTTCGCCCTACCGATCAAGTGCCAGCCTTGATCAAACAAACGCATTTAACATATAGTCAGCTCTTTTAGACTAACCTAAACTTATGAAATGAACCCTGACCACTCAACACTTCAAACCTTACTATCCGCCATAATTGATTACAAAGCCTCCAACACCTTCAATCCCTGGTCACAACAGTGTGAATTCGATGCCATTTCCAATGCTTTTGAGGAACGAATCAAACGACTATCTGCCCATTTGAATAATAAAAATGTACGTGCCATTCTCGTGGGAGAAGCTGCAGGTTATCAAGGTTGCCGTTATTCAGGTATCACTTTCACTTCCGAACGATTGCTCATGGAGGGTGCTATTTCAGGTATTCCTGCAATAGAAAAGCGGCTGACATTACGTAAGCTGCCATTTAGTGAACCTTCAGCAACAATTGTATGGGGAGTATTAAAAGAGTTAAATATCGCTGAAAATGTTGTTATGTGGAACGCCTTTCCATGGCACCCTATGAAAGAAAATCAGATACATTCAAACCGAACACCGACGAATAAAGAGCTTCAATCCGGTTTACCTCTCTTAGAACTATTATTACAGCATTTTCATGATATACGAGTGATCAGCGTTGGTAAAAAAGCGACACAAACATTAAATAATCTTGGCATTAAAATAGAAGCTGAAGTACGCCACCCGGCGATGGGCGGCGCGAATAAGTTTCGTGAAGGAGTGCGTAAAATTATGCGTTAATTTCGTTACCACTGTGATAGTACGTCAGCCAGTGCTGATTTACTCCTTCTTGCTCCTTACCCCTAACAGGCTTTGACTGTAATTGCCCTTTATTCCTATTCCATGCATAACCACGTAAATCACTCACAAGCTCTGGAGATTGAGAAGAATCATTCAATTAAAAGAGTGACAGATGAAATCATCTTGAGCGGATTTTACAGCCATTTCCTGGGCAATGCGATTATTTGATAGTTTTTTATAAAAATGGCGAAAAAACCCGGATATCGGGTTATCCGGGTATTACTTTGGATATAAAAGCCGATTATTTACTGATCGATAATAGTTCAATCTCAAAAATAAGCGTTTCATTTGGGCCAATATTAGGTGGTGCACCCCTCATACCGTAAGCAAGGTTAGCTGGAACAAAAATTTTCCATTTAGCACCTTCTTTCATCATGGGCAGTGCTTCTTGCCACCCCTGAACAACACCACTCACAGGGAAAGTTGCAGGCTTGTTACGACTATAAGAGCTATCAAACTCTTTCCCATTTATCAACGTACCACGGTAATTAACCGTGACATTATCTTTTGAGGTTGGTTTTTTGCCATTACCTTTTTTAATAACCTGGTACTGTAAGCCGCTGGGTGTTGTTTTTACTCCCTCTTTTTTCTTGTTATCCTTTAGATATGCCTCACCTGCTTTAAGGTTTTTTTCAGCAGTTGCTTTAACCTTAGCAATCATTTTTTGTTGGATTGACTGTACTACTGCTTTAATTTCTTCATCACTCAGCTTTGGATCTTTACCATTCAGGGCATCTTCCATTGCCATATTAAAAGATTTCATATCAAAGTCAGGGTTTTCAGCAGTGACCATTTTCCCAGCCTTATAGCCTTGCAAGTAGCTAAATTTCTTTGCATCACTATCAAGCGATGCAGCCTGCACTGCTATTACAGAAGAAAAACATAGAGGTAATACGGCAGCATATTTAAAAAGTTTCATTATTATTCCTGATATTTTATCTAAGTCAGTATTTATCGGTTATTTTGTAACTTTTCAATACAATTAGTTCCATAATTTTTTACTACCCGAATGCCGCCGCACACATAGCAATTAATGAGGCCGGGAAAAGTCCTAAGGCAAGCATTCCTAAGCCATTAATGCTCATCACAACCTGAACATCAAAAGAAGCTTTAATAGGTGCTGTCTCTTTTGGCTCTTCAAACACCATATACCACACAACCCTCAAATAATAGTAGGCACCCACAACTGAGAATAGTACAGCCAATACAGCTAACCAGATATATCCAGCATCAATAACAGCTTGTAATACTGCCAATTTAGCAAAAAAACCAATTAATGGAGGAATACCTGCCATAGAGAGCATAATTAAAATCATCATTGATGCAAACCAGGGACTGCGTTTGGCAAGCCCTTTCAGATCATCCAGTTCATCAGCTTCAAAACCCGATCTACTCATAAGGATAATCATTCCAAAGCCACCCAGGCCCATCAATGTATAAACAATAATGTAAAACATTGCGGATGAGTAACCATTAGCTCCAGCGGCAATGATGCCCAGCAACAGAAAACCGACATGTGAGATCGTTGAATAAGCTAACATACGCTTAATGTTGGTCTGTGCAATGGCAATAACATTACCAAAGATGATGGACATCACAGCTAATGCGACTAACATTTCCTGCCAATGAGCCTGAAGGCTGCCCAGCCCATCGACCAATAAGCGCATTAACATACCAAAAGCAGCTATTTTAGGTGCCGTTGCAATAAACAGGGTAACTGCGGTGGGTGCTCCATGATAAACATCCGGTATCCACATATGAAATGGAACAGCACCCAACTTAAAAGCCAAGCCAACAAGAATAAACACAACACCGAATAACAGGACAATATTATCCGAAGGCATTTCGGAAACTTTTGTACCTATTTCAGCAATGTCCAATGTACCTGTCATACCGTAAATAATAGACATACCATAGAGCAGCAAACCCGAAGCAATAGCACCTAATACAAAATATTTCATAGCTGCTTCAACTGCATTTTTGTCATCACGTTGAAAGGCCACCATGGCATATAAAGCTAGAGACATTAGCTCCAGACCAAGGAAAATAGTAATCATATTGTTGGCAGAAACGAGCACCATCATACCCAACACTGCAAACAGCCCCAGAGCGAAATATTCGCCCTTAAATATTTTGCGTTCAATGAGATAGTCACGTGAATAGAGAAAAACAACCCCACTCACCAAGTAAATAAAGACTTTGAGCACATCACTCATCGTATCTTTAATAAAAGTACCATTAAAGGTTGTCACTGACTCAGGTGTATGCACGAATAATGTAAGGCCAGCTGCACCCACTAAAGTAGCTAATACCAACAGATAGATAACCCCGCGATTCTCATCTTTGAGGTAAAGATCAATAATCAGCACAACACATGCCATCGTTAGAACGAAAATTTCAGGCAAAACTGGCATAAAATCTGGTGTGATGAAATTCATATTTCTTAAATACCTTGATTCCTTGAACTAAATATCAGATGACTCAGAGCTTTGATGTCACAGCCTGTTCAACCAAATGATCAACTGAGCTATGCATAACCTCGACCAGAGGATCCGGGTACATCCCCAAAGCTAATACCAAAAAAGCTAATACGCTCAATATAAAAATTTCTCGTCTATTAACATCTTTAAGTGCTGCAATATTTTCATTAGCAATTTCGCCAAAAATAACCCGCTTGATTAACCATAAAGTATAAGCTGCACCAAAAATCAGTGTCGTTGCCGCTAAGAAGGCGATCCAGAAATTTGACTGGAATGCACTCAAAATCACCATAAACTCACCCACAAACCCAGATGTACCAGGAAGTCCGGTGTTAGCCATAGAAAAAAGCACAAAGAAAGCAGCAAATACCGGCATTGTATTTACTACACCACCATAATCACTGATTCGACGTGAATGCATTCTGTCATACATGACACCGATACAATAGAACATAGCCCCGGAAATGAAGCCGTGAGATATAAGTTGCACCAATCCACCTTCTATGCCAAGTGCGGCACCATTTGTAGAGCCTGTATTTTCCAGAATACCGTATACCAGAAAAAAGCCAAGCGTTGCAAAACCCATATGTGCAATTGATGAATAAGCAATCAGTTTCTTCATATCCTCTTGTACAATGGCTACAAAAGAGATGTAAACAATAGCAATTAAAGAGAGAGTAATAATGAGCCAATCCAGCTCCTGACTAGCATCGGGAGCAATTGGAACCATAAAACGTAAAAAACCGTAAGCACCGAGCTTTAGCATAATTGCTGCTAAAATAATAGAGCCACCTGTGGGTGCCTGAACATGTGCATCAGGCAACCAGGTATGTACTGGCCACATGGGGATCTTGACCGCAAATGCCAGCAACATTGCAAGGAAAATTAAAATTTGAGCAGTCATTCCAATTTGAACATCCTGAAATGCCAAAATAGAAAAATTACCCACCTGAAAATAGAGATAAATCAGCGTAACCAATAAAAGTACAGACCCTAAAAATGTATACAAGAAAAACTTGATCGTCGCATAAATTCTATCAGCTCCCCCCCAAATACCAATAATCAAGAACATTGGTACCAACATTGCTTCCCAAAATACATAAAAGAGTACACCATCAAGAGCTGCAAACACTCCATTCATCATGCCTTCCATAATAAGGAATGAAGCCATATAGAGAGCAACCCTGTCTTTAATAATCTCCCAGCCCGCAATGACTACAATGACAGTAAAAAAAGTTGTCAACAAGATCAAAGGCATCGAAATACCATCAACACCCAGTGCATAACTGATATTAAATGCAGGTATCCAGGATGCAGTTTCCGTGAACTGCATTTCGTGTGTGGCTGTATCAAATAACGTATAAAGTGGTATGGAAACCAAAAATACTAATACAGAAATGGCCAGCGATATCCATCGAACAAGATTATCGCCTGCATTATGTGCAGCAAGTACAATCATCCCGCCAATAATGGGCAGCCAGATGACAAGACTCAGAAAAGGTAAATCAGTCATTCAATTGAATCCTTGTTATATTTCCAACTACCAAGGTAAATACCAGCTTAATAGCAGCATCAGCCCAACAATCATTGCAAACGCATAGTGATACAGGTAACCCGTCTGTAAATTTCTAACCCTAACTGATATCCAGCCAATCGCACGCGCTGAACCATTGACCATAAAACCATCAATGCCTTTCTCATCACCTTTTCGCCATAGAAGCCTTCCAAGTCCTCTACTTCCCGCTGCAAAAAATGCATTATTGAAGATATCAAACCCATAGTTTTTATCAAGAATATTATATATAAACTGAAAACGTTGTTTTATCTGGGCAGGAAGATCCGGGCGTTTCAGGTATAAAAACCAGGCAGATAAAACCCCGCCAAGAGCCATCCAAAACGGAAGGGTCATCATTCCATGCAACATAAAACCTAATACACCCGTGTAACTTTCACCGATTTTTGCCAACACATCATGCTCAGGTAGTACAAAAATCTCTTTCGCAAAAAAATCACCGAATAGAAGGGGTCCAATTGCGAATAGTCCAATAAATATAGAGGGTATCGCAAGCAGTATAAGTGGAATGGTTACAACTTTAGGGCTTTCATGTAAGTGCTCTTTGGTGTGTTTATCCATTCGCTCTTTACCATGAAAAACCAGGAAAAACATTCGAAAGGAATAGAAAGCCGTTACAAATACACCCAAGACCAAACAAACATAAGCAAAACTGGCACCTGGTATCTGAGATGCATGCACGCCTTCAATAATCGCATCTTTCGAAAAGAAGCCTGAAAACCCAGGAAAGCCAATCAATGCCAACGATCCAATCATCATACACCAGTAGGTAATGGGCATATATTTTTTCAAACCACCCATTTTACGAATATCCTGCTCATGGTGCATTGCAATAATGACTGAGCCCGCAGCGAGGAAAAGCAGGGCTTTAAAAAAGGCATGGGTCATCAAGTGGAAAAGGCCTGCAGCATAAGCGGAAGCACCTAATGCAACAGTCATATACCCCAATTGGGAGAGTGTTGAATAGGCAACAACACGCTTGATATCGTTTTGAATGATCCCCAAAAACCCCATAAACAGGGCAGTGATCGCACCAATGACCAAGACAACACTTAATGCGGTGACAGAGAGTTCGTACATCGGTGACATTCTAGCCACCATAAAGATACCTGCCGTTACCATTGTTGCAGCATGAATCAGTGCAGAAATCGGGGTCGGACCTTCCATAGAGTCTGGCAACCAGACATGTAACGGAACCTGAGCTGACTTACCCATTGCACCAATAAAGAGCAATATACAAGTCACTGTCATCACATTCCATTCAACACCCGGTATTATCTCCATTGTCAGATTCGCCACACTCGGCGCATCAGCAAAAACCTCAGCATAATTAAGACTACCGAAGTACATTAGAACAGCAGCAATACCTAACAAAAAACCAAAATCACCTACGCGATTCACCAGAAAGGCTTTCATATTGGCAAAAATAGCGGTCTCTTTTTTATACCAAAAACCAATAAGAAGATAAGAAACCAGACCCACAGCTTCCCAACCAAAAAATAGCTGCAAAAAGTTATTTGCCATAACCAGCATCAGCATGGAAAAAGTAAACAGAGAAATATAACTAAAAAACCGCTGATAACCTGGATCATCATGCATATAACCAATGGTATAGATATGAACCATCAGTGAAACAAAAGTCACGACAAGCATCATCATGGCGGTCAGATTATCGACAAGAAAACCAACTTCAAAACTAAAGCCATCGCTCACCATCCAAGTATAGATCGTCTCATCAAATACTGGAGCACCGCCGAGTACTACATGATTAAACGTAATAAGTGAAAGAACAAAAGAGATTGCGACACCAAGTGTTGCCGCCCAATGGGCACCCGATCGACCAATAACTTTACCGAATACACCGGCAATTATTGAACCAATAAGTGGTGCTAAAACGACACCCAGATAAACTAATTTCATATATTTATCCTTTTAAACTATCCAGGTTATTCACATTGATGGATCGTCGATTGCGAAACACCAACATCAGTATCGCCAAACCTATTGCAGCTTCCGCTGCCGCTACAGTCAATATAAAGAAAACAAAAATTTGGCCTGATATATCCCCCAAATAGTGGGAGAAAGCGATAAAGTTCATATTCACGGCGAGCAACATTAATTCAATCGCCATCAATATGATGATGATATTCTTCCTGTTAAGAAATATACCAACAACTGCAATCGCAAATAAAATTGCGCCCAGAATCAAAAAGTCTGAAAGTGCTATCATAATAGTTCAGTTCACTACCAATGTTTGTTTTTACGCTAAATATTTAGTTTTCCATACAAAGTGACTAATTAAATCACTCTTTTATTTTTTCAGATTCCATTTTAACAACTCGCACACGATCCTCCCTGCGAACAAGTATTTGCTTCGCTGGGTCTTGATATTTTGTTTCTGGCCTACGGCGCATTGTTAATGAAATTGCTGCAATAATTGCAACCAACAGCAATACAGCCGCAAGTTCAAAGGGATAAACATAATCAGTATATAAAAGCATACCCAACTCTTTGGTATTACTATAATCTGCTGCACGAGCTACCGGATCAGCAAATTTATCTAATCCAAAGTTCTCAGGTCCGACAACAATAGCCATTTCAACAATTATAACGATTGCAACCAAGCCACCAGGGATTAAATATTTTGTAAACCCTTCTCGTAACAATGTATCATTAATATCAAGCATCATCACTACAAAAAGGAAAAGAACCATAACCGCACCAACATAGACCAGAACCAAGACCAAAGAGAGAAATTCTGCTTCCAATAAAATCCAGAGCGCAGCGCAAGTAAAAAAGGCTAAAACTAAAAAAAGTGCAGCAAATACTGAGTTTCGAACTGTTACCACAGCTACCGAAGCCAGTACCAATATGGTCGAAAACAGATAAAAAACAATCGGTTCTATATTCATAATTTCACATCAATGTTAGCGGTACGGCGCATCTTTTTCACGATCAGCGGCAATTTGACTTTCGAATCTATCACCCACTTCCAATAATTTTGCTTTGGTCATAATACTATCTTCCCGATTTTCAAATATATATTCAAAATGTCGAGTTTCAACAATAGCATCTACAGGGCATGACTCTTCACAAAATCCACAATATATACACTTAAAAAGATCAATATCATATTGTGTTGTTCTACGAGATCCATCGTCTCTCTGTTCAGACTCTATTGTGATCGCCAAAGCAGGACAAACAGCTTCACAAAGCTTACAGGCAATACAACGCTCTTCGCCATTGTCATAACGCCGTTGAGCATGCAAACCACGAAAACGGTGTGATTGTGGCGTTTTTTCTTCTGGATACTGTACAGTTATTTTCTTGGCGAACAGGTATTTCCCTGTTAGTTTCAACCCTAAAACAAGCTCCCAAAGAAGAAAACTTTTTATGTAGTGCTTTAAGTTCATATTCGACACTAATCCCCTATCAATCAAACCATGGTCCTAAATGAACCATTACCGCCAACCCTGTTACCAACAACCATACAATTGTCACAGGAATAAATACTTTCCAGCCCAGGCGCATCAGTTGATCATAACGATAACGTGGAAATGTCGCACGAAACCACAAAAAGAAGAAAAGCAGGAGTGCTGTTTTAGCTAATAGCCAAACAATTCCAGGAACCCAGGAAAACAGGTACTCAAGACCAGGAATGCCTTGAAATGGAGATAGCCATCCCCCCAAGAACATGACGGCAGTTAATACCGAGATTAAAATCATGTTTGCATATTCAGCAAGAAAAAATAGTGCGAATGCCATCCCTGAATATTCAACATGAAAACCTGCAACAATTTCTGATTCGCCTTCAGCAACATCGAAAGGGGCGCGGTTAGTTTCTGCTACACCAGAAATAAAATAGACTAAAAACAGAGGTGCCAAAGGTAGCCAGAACCAATGAATAAAGCTTCCTTCTTGTGCTAACACAATTTCTTGAAGATTTAATGAGCCTGCAGCCAACACAACACCAACCAAAGCAAAACCCATAGCTATTCCATAAGAGACCATTTGTGCCCCCATTCGAACAGCACTGATCAGCGCATATTTAGAGTTAGATGCCCAGCCAGAAATAAGAATACCATAGACTCCGAGCGACATAATTGCCAAGGCATATAACAACCCAGCATTTAGATCAGTCAGCACAACACCTTCATCAAAAGGGATAACCGCCCATGCAACTAAAGCAGGTGCTAATGTCAAAAGAGGCCCGAGCAGGAACAGATAATGGTTTGAGTTGTTCGGTATAATCACCTCTTTTAAAGCAAGTTTAAGACCGTCTGCAATAGGTTGCAACAAGCCGCGCGGCCCCACACGATTAGGCCCGATACGAACCTGAATATAGCCTATAACTTTACGCTCGGCTAAAGTTAAATAAGCAACGGACAGCATAATCGGAACAACGATTACAATAATCTTCAAAATGATTTGAAGTGCTAACGGCACTTCATTCCATGTTGTTTGTAGCAACTCTATCATTGGCATTTACAGCTATTTGCTTTCCCGGATAAACCGGCATGGATAATATTCAGGAACAGGTGAATTTTTATATACAACTCTATTCCCCCCATAAAAATCTAATTTTCATTTTTCTGAAGAAACTTCCAATTCAACAGTACGTGCACCAGCAGCCAATCCTAACCTGCTATTTGACTGTATCAGAACACAACCATCTGCTACGCGATCATCAGTAATCAGTTCAAGAGTCACTTCATCATCACCCTGTTTAACAGAAACAAGCCTGGCATTTTCTAATTTTTTTTGTGACACCATGTTCCTGTTTATTCGTACAGTTTTAGAAAGCTTCTCTGCTGCCGTCTCTGAAAATGAACTCGCTCTCCGAATAACATTATCAATACGACCTGGGGATACTTCAACCAAACAGGTTATTCCTGATGTCTCTGTTAATGTCGGGCAACGCCATTGTAGTCTGTTATTTTTATCAACACTCTCTATCTTACTAAACAATTCCTTACTAACATCTTCCGAAGAAAGATAATCAAAACCATCCATTTCAAATAAATTACCAAGAACTCGAAGCACCTTCCAAGCAGGTCGCGCCTCTCCCAAAGGAGCTACAGAACCTTTAAACGCCTGTTTATTCCCCTCAATGTTTACAAAAGTTCCAGATGTTTCACTAAATGTTGATATTGGTAATAAAACATCAGCATATTGCTTCATTTCACCATTTATATAAGGCGTTAAAGATACGACAAAATCAGCGCTCTTTAACCCATTCAGGGCAGAATTAGGGCCAGCACAATCCAGCTCGGGTTCAATATTGAGCAACATATAAGCTTTCAACTGTGACTCGAACATATCCCGAACATTCTTGCCACTTTGACTGCCTAGTTCACCGTTTTCAGTTCGGTGAGGAATAGCCCCAGCCAACCAACCGCCCGCGCTATTTGCTCCATCAGAGAAATAACCCAGCTTTACTCCACTTAATTCAGCGATCAAACCAGCAAGTGCTCGCAATGTTGACCAGTTTGGGTAATGTGCAGCAGAACTACCCAATATGAGTGTGCCATTACCAGACTTAACAAGGTTTTCAGCGATAGCTCGGTGTATTTCAGTTACATCCAATTTATCAATGATTTTATTAAAGCCTTCGGGGATTTTTGCACCCGTTGAATCCAGCAGTGCTTTCGCTATAGCAGATAGTTCATATTCGATCTCTACAGGTGTTGCGATCAATTTTTCTGACACTGGAAAGTGAAATTCATAATCCACCGGATTAACGATCATCAATTTAGCCCCATTTAGAGCTGCTTTTCGTAATCTGTGTCCCGCAATTGGTTGATCAACACGTACATTAGAGCAAACCAATAATGCTGCATCGATAGATTCCAATTCAGCAATGGGCTGCCCCAACCAAGGAAACTGTGGAGCTATATCCTGGTCACTGAAATCGAGCATTCTTAAACGATGATCAATATTTGAAGACCCGAGGCCTCGTAACAACTTTTGAGACAAGTACATCTCTTCAGTTGTAGAGTTTGGAGAAACTAAAGATCCGAGCTGTGTTGCTCCATAATTTTCAATTACAGACTTCAAGCCACGATGAACACATTCCAATGCATGATTCCAATCCGTTTCTTGCCACTTGCCATCAACTTTAACCATTGGCTTTTGCAGGCGATCATCACTATTCAAGCCCTCGTAAGAAAAGCGATCCCTATCAGAAATCCAACACTCATTAAGCTCTTCATTATCACGAGGTAATACACGCATGACACGGTTACGTCGTGCTTCGATCTTTATATTAGAACCAAGACAGTCATGAGGCGCAATACCATCATGGGAACTCAATTCCCATGGCCGAGCACTGTACCTAAATGGCTTTGATGTCAATGCACCAACAGGACAAATATCTATTACATTACCTGACATTTCGGAAACCAGCTCTTTCTCTATAAAGGTTCCAATCGTCAGATGTTCACCTCGCCAACTTGTTCCTAACTCACTTGTACCCGCAATTTCCTGACTAAAACGTACACATCGGGTACAGTGAATACATCGAGTCATATCACTAGCAATTAAAGGACCGATATTATTGTCTTTTACAACACGCTTCCCTTCACTGAACTGTGAAACATTACCACCATAACCCACAGCAAGATCTTGCAATTCACATTCACCACCCTGATCACAAATAGGACAATCCAAAGGGTGGTTGATTAATAAAAACTCCATAACACCCTGCTGAGCAGATATTGCTTTTTCTGAGCGTGTATGAACGGCCATTCCATCAGTAACAGGTGTTGAGCATGCTGGAAGTGGCTTTCCTGCCTTTTCGACTTCCACAAGGCACATGCGGCAACTCGCTGCAATAGAGAGTTTATTATGGTAACAAAACCGTGGAATGCTAATTCCAGCTTCATCCGCAGCTTCAATGAGCATCACCCCATCTTTCGCCTGGATCGTTTTCCCGTCTATTTCGATCGTTACCATACTTGAAATCCGAATAATCGCAATATCATTAACTATAAAAACCTAGTGACTACCAACCATACAACGCTTGTGTTTGATATGATATTCAAACTCCTCACGATAGTGTTTGATAAAACTTGTAACAGGCATCGCTGCTGCATCGCCTAAAGCACAAATTGTGCGCCCTTCAATTTTATGTGCGACATCAACCAAACGATCAATATCTTCAGGGCGACCTTCGCCATGTTCAATCCGATGCACCATACGAGACAACCAGCCAGTACCTTCACGACAAGGTGTGCATTGTCCACAAGACTCTTCAAAATAAAAATGAGCAATCCGAGCCAATACTTTTACCATGCATGTTGTCTCATCCATTACGATGACTGATCCAGCGCCCAACATTGAACCTGCTTTAGCAATACCATCATAGTCCATCGTCACATCCATCATGACATCGCCAGGAAGGACAGGCGTTGATGACCCCCCCGGAATAACAGCCTTCAAAGTGTGGCCATCACGCATTCCGCCGGCCATTTCCAGAAGCTCTGAAAAAGGTGTACCCATAGAAATTTCGTAATTTCCAGGCTTATTCACATGACCTGAAACAGAAAATATCTTTGTGCCCCCATTATTTGGCTTACCAAGCTCCAGAAACCATTGCCCACTATTGGCAAGTATCATCGGAACGGAGCTTAATGTTTCAGTATTATTGATTGTAGTGGGTCGCCCATAAAGACCATAACTTGCCGGGAATGGTGGTTTAAAGCGTGGCTGACCTTTCTTGCCTTCAATTGACTCAATCAGTGCTGTCTCTTCACCACACACATAGGCACCCGCGCCCAAGTGAGCGTGAATATCGAAATCCATTCCCTTACCCAGAATATTTTTACCGATATAACCTGCTGCACGAGCCTCTTTCAGAGCATTTTCGAAACGCTCAAACGGCTCCCAAAATTCGCCTCGAATATAGTTATAACCTGCATTTGCACCCATTGTATAAGCAGCAATGGCCATCCCTTCTATAAGCTGGTGAGGGTTATAACGCAATATATCCCGATCTTTAAATGTACCGGGTTCACCTTCATCCGAATTACAAACAATATATTTATCACCCGGGATGCCACGCGGCATAAAACTCCACTTCAAACCGGTTGGAAAACCCGCACCACCTCGACCACGCAGAGCTGATGTTTTCAATTCATTAATGATCTCTTCAGGCGGTGTATTCTCTCGAACTATTTTCTCCCATACCTCATAGCCACCATTTTCCTTATATGTCTCGATCGACCATGGCTTATCAAGGTGGAGTGTTCTGAAACAGACTTCGTTAGCCATAATTACTTTAATCCATCCAGTATTTTGTCTACTTTTTCTGGCGTAAGGTTTTCATGATACTCACGTTCAATCTGAAACATCGGCGCACCGCCGCAAGCTCCAAGACACTCAACCTCTTTCAAAGTGAACTTCCCATCTTCTGTTGTTTCACCCAATTTTATTCCCAGCTTATTTTGCAAGTGGGAAACAATCTGGTCTGAACCACACAACATGCAAGAAACATTGGTACATACACAGATTTTATGTTTACCAACCGGCTTTAATTCATACATGGAATAAAAAGTTGCGACTTCATATACGGCAACAGTTTCCATTTCCAGATATGCCGCAACAGCATCCATAAGCTCTGTTGTCAAACTACCCTCATGAGCTTCCTGTACAATCCTTAAAGCGGGCATGACTGCTGATTGTTTTTGATCCGCTGGATATTTGGCAATCCATTCATCAATTGCCTGTGTCGTCTCTTTTGAAAAAATAGGCATCAACGATCCACCTCACCAAATACAATATCCTGGGTACCGATAATTGCGACAACATCGGCCAACATATGACCTCGACACATCTCATCCAACCCAGATAAATGAGCAAAACCTGGCGCACGAATTTTCATCCTGTATGGCTTGTTGGCGCCATCAGAAACAAGGTAAATACCAAATTCACCTTTCGGATGTTCAACTGCAGCATAAGCCTCACCCTCGGGCAAGCAAAAACCTTCAGTAAAAAGTTTAAAGTGATGAATCAATGACTCCATGTCATTTTTCATATCAGCTCTTTTTGGCGGTGCTACTTTATGATTATCTGTTAGTACAGGCCCAGGATTGGCACGTAACCAGTCAATACATTGCTGCATAATTCGATTTGACTGGCGCATCTCTTCAATGCGCACTAAATAACGATCGTAGCTATCACCCGTTACGCCGACCGGAATATCAAAATCAAGTTGATCATAGACCGCATAAGGCTGTTTTTTACGCAAATCCCATTCAACACCGGAGCCACGCAACATCGGCCCTGTAAAACCCATTTGCAAAGCACGCTCAGGTGTTACAACTCCGATATCTACAGTTCTCTGTTTCCAGATTCGATTATCTGTTAACAGGGTTTCATACTCGTCGACATGAGTCGGAAAACGCTTGACAAAATCTTCAATAAAATCAAGCAACGACCCTTGACGATTTTCATTCTTCCTGGAAACTTCTTTTTCACTGTGCCATTTTGAAGCCTTATAGAGAGGCATGCTATCAGGTAAATCTCGTGCAACACCACCAGGACGATAATAAGCCGCATGCAATCGTGAACCACTAACTGCTTCGTAACAGTCCATCAAATCTTCTCGTTCACGAAAAGCATATAAAAAGATGGTCATTGCACCAATATCAAGTGCATGCGCACCGACCCAGAGCAGATGATTCAGGATGCGGGTAATTTCGTCAAACAACACTCTGATATAGAGCGCTCTGACAGGTGGAGTAATACCTAGAATTTTCTCCATCGCGATCACATAGGCATGTTCATTGCTCATGGGTGATACATAATCCAGGCGATCCATATAACCTAAACTTTGGTTATATGGCTTACTTTCAGCCAGCTTTTCAGTGCCACGATGCAACAAACCAATATGAGGGTCAGCACGCTCTACCGTTTCACCATCCAGCTCTAACACTAAACGCAACACTCCATGAGCAGACGGATGCTGTGGCCCAAAGTTAAGCGTATAATTCTGTATTTCTGCCATAATCAAGCGCTCCCTTTTACTGCAAAGCGATGATCTTTTCTAATAACGCGTGGCGCATTAACTCGAGGTTGAATACTGACAGGTTCATACACAACCCGTTTTTTATCTGCGTCATAACGCATTTCCACATAACCCTCTAATGGGAAATCTTTACGAAATGGATGACCAACAAAACCATAGTCAGTCAAGAGTCGCCTTAAATCCGGATGACCTTCAAACAGAATTCCAAACAGATCGAAAGCTTCTCGTTCAAACCAGTTTGCAGAGTTCCAAATCTCAACAACTGAAGCAACTCTTAATGCCTCTTCATCAATAAAAGTACGCACTCGAAGTCGTTGATTATTTTTCACAGAGAGCAAATGATAAACCACAGCAAAGCGTCCACCTTTCGATGTAAAACGATTCACCTGGCCATTTTTGTATTCGGAGTAATCAACGCCGCAAACATCAATGAGCATCTCAAATGCAAAGCCAGACTCATCACGAAGAATTTGACATACATCAAGCAGCTCATTCGAAGCGACCTCAATAGTGACTTCACCCATCGCACACTGACTCCATAGCAACGTATCTCCGAAACGGTGCTGCAGCTGCTCAACAAGTGTTTGCTTTGACTTTTCCATAGATTCTTAACGAGCTATTGTATTGGTTCGTTTAATTTTATTTTGCAGCTGAATAATGCCATATAAAAGCGCTTCAGCAGTGGGCGGACAACCCGGAACATAGATATCTACAGGTACAATTCGATCACAACCGCGAACAACAGCATATGAATAATGATAGTACCCCCCCCCATTTGCACATGAACCCATAGAGATCACCCAACGAGGCTCTGCCATCTGGTCATATACTTTCCTTAATGCAGGAGCCATCTTATTGACCAACGTGCCGGCAACAATCATTACATCAGATTGACGAGGACTTGGTCTAAAAACAACGCCAAAACGATCTAAATCATAACGTGAAGCACCTGCCTGCATCATCTCAACAGCACAGCATGCCAAACCAAATGTCATGGGCCATAACGAACCTGTGCGTGCCCAATTAATTAACGCATCAGCACTCGTTGTAACAACGCTCTCTTTCAGAATGCCTTCTATTCCCACTCTAGCGCCCCTTTTTTCCACTCATAGATAAAACCAATAACAAGGAGAGCTAGAAACATCACCATTGCCCAAAAACCAAACCAGCCAATATCTTGCAAAACAGCCGCCCAAGGAAAAAGAAAAGTGATTTCAAGATCAAAGAGAATAAAGAGGATTGCAACCAGATAGTAACGAACATCGAACTTCATACGGGAATCTTCAAAGGGTTCGAATCCGCATTCATAAATAGAAAGCTTTTCACTGTCAGGCTTACGTGGACCTAGCATAAACCCCATAACCAAGGGGCCTAACCCAAACACCACTCCCAGAGCAATAAAAAGCAAAACGGGCAGGTAATTTTCCAACATATTCAGCTACTATCCCCCAAAATCCGACGATGGTTAAAGTAAATTTACCGCTGTTCCTAAGCAGAAAATATCAAACTTCACAAAACCAATCTGGTTATTATCGCTTGAAAATATGCATGCAGACCGCTGCTTAATACTTAGCCAAGCATTCATGCCAACATAACAAAAATATTCTTATTCAATTTTATGGTGCCGACGGCCGGAGTCGAACCGGCACAGCTCTCGCTACCACCCCCTCAAGATGGCGTGTCTACCAATTTCACCACGTCGGCAATAGTTAAAACAACACCTTATTGAGGATTTTTCTCTTCCAGAACAACAGGAACATCACTTGAACCAGGCAACGACTCAGAACTTGAACCTATATCTGGCTTATCTGTTATTACAGACGGCATCTCAATATTTATAGAACTGTCAGTGACACTACCCTGCTTCACTCCTTGATTGCCAAAATAAGCAAGCGTCAGACTAGTCACAAAAAAAAGTGCCGCCATAATTGCTGTGACTCGCGTTAAAAACGACCCTGCACCTTGACTACCAAATACAGTTTGTGAGGCACCCGCACCAAAAGAAGCTCCCATTTCAGCCCCTTTTCCGTGTTGAATCAGAACCATCACGATCAAACTTATTGCCAACAGTGTATGAAAAACCAGTAGTGCAGTATGCATCAATCAACCTTACTTACAACAAACAAAACAGCACCATTTTACGATGCCCGACAAATCCCCAAAAACTCATCAACAATCAATGAAGCTCCACCCACCAAGCCACCATCAATATCTGACTTGGAAAACAGCTCCGCTGCATTCCCTGCCTTAACACTTCCTCCATAAAGAATTCGTGTTTTAGCGGCCACACCTGAATCTTTTTCTGCAATGCGCTGACGTATAAAGGCATGCACATCCTGAGCTTGCTCAGGTGACGCAGTTTTCCCGGTCCCTATCGCCCAAACAGGCTCATAGGCAATCACAGAATCTGCAAGCGCAGCCACACCACCATCCATATTCAAAACCGCATCCAACTGACGAGCAACAACGGCCTCTGTTTGACCCGACTCACGCTCTTCAAGCAACTCACCTACACATAAAATAGGCTTTAAGCCTGCATCATATGCAACTCTAAACTTCTCCGCGACCAGCGCATCGGTCTCCCCATAAAGCGCACGGCGTTCAGAATGACCAACAATGACATACTTGCAACCAAAATCCAACAACATACTGGCTGCTATTTCGCCTGTAAATGCTCCTTGCTCAGCATGGTCACATAAGTTTTGACCACCCAAAACAATACTTGACTCTTCCAGTAACACTTTTGTTTCTGAAATATAGATCGCTGGCGGACATACAACAACCTCTGCATCAGCGCCGGAACTCAAACCAGCTTTCAAACCACCAATCAGCGCTTGGATACTCTCTTTGGAACCATTCATTTTCCAGTTACCAGCCACGAGTGGTTGACGCATGTTTTGAAACTCCTCAGTAAATCTTTAAAAACTTGACGAGAGCTTAACGGTTGAAAAATAATAAATCAATAACTTCTTTAAAATCACCTAAAACTGTATTTCCTTACTATTTATTATGTTATTAATCACTTTTAACCCAATTTACAACCACAATCTCAAGATTTTAAGGGTACATTCAACGAGGAAGGCTCATGGGCATTAATGATTTGCTATCAAAGATAGATTTTTTAGACAATGACACCCTTTGGGTTATGCAAATTTTTGCTGTGATATTCATCACTCTTCTCATTGATTTCATTCAAAAGAGAGCTCTCAAACGCCTGCACAACCGCCTTCTCAAGACAGCCACTCTTTGGGATGAAGCCGTTATTGAAGCCATTCGAAAACCATTATCACTGCTTATCTGGGTGATAGGCATTACATTGGCTGCTGACATTACCGGGCAAAATTCTGAAGCAGCCATTTTTAACATTGTGAGTACAATCCGCACCATCGGTGTGATTTTTGCGCTGACATGGTTTGCATTACGACTTGTCAATTGCGTTCAGAAAAACATTATTGCATCACGCCAAAACAGCGCAAAACCTATTGACCATACAACAGCCGACGCAATCAGCAAATTACTAAAAATTTCTATTATTATCACTGGATTACTCATTACACTGCAAACATTGGGATTTAGTATTTCCGGCCTGTTGGCTTTCGGTGGCGTTGGTGGTATTGCAATCGGCTTTGCGGCCAAAGATTTACTGGCTAACTTTTTTGGAGGTGTCATGATCTACCTGGATCGACCCTTTGCAGTCGGTGACTGGATTCGCTCCCCTGACAGAGAAATAGAGGGCACGGTTGAAGAAATTGGCTGGCGGTTAACACGCATTCGCACTTTTGATAAACGCCCTTTATATATCCCAAACAGTGTTTTTTCGACGGTTTCTGTAGAAAACCCGTCCCGCATGACAAACCGTAGAATCAAGGAGACGATAGGCATTCGTTATGCAGATGCAAACAAGATGAATGACATCACCGATGCTGTAAAGCAGATGCTGAAAAATCACCCTGAGATTGATCAAAAACAAACTCTTATCGTCAATTTCAACAGCTTTGCACCCTCATCTATGGATTTCTTTATTTATACTTTTACTCGTACAACAGACTGGGTTCGATTTCATGAAATAAAGCAGGATGTATTGCTAAAAATTTGCGACATTATCAGTCATCATGGTGCCGAAACTGCATTCCCCACCACCACTATCCACCTCCCCGCTTCAAGTGATTTACCAAAAAACGGGCAGGGTGCAAACGGTTAAGTAAATCGCGTGAAATCGGTTGCGGCTCACCATCAAGGTAAGCCGCAATGATTTCAGAACTTAATGCGATTGAGACCAAACCACGTGAGCCATGCGCAACATTAACGAACAATCCAGCCTGATACTTTGCAACCGGATAGGTATCCGGCCTTCGCCCATGCCTTAAACCTTCATAATGAGCTCGAAACCACTCCTCATCAGCTAAAGGCCCAACAAGTGGCAGATGATCTTTACTGGTTGCCCGAAATGCGACTCGACCCGACTTCAATGACAACTCATCTGCCTGCATAACAGGAAACTGCTCATAGAGCGAATTCAATATTTGGTTTTGGTCTGATTTTTTTAAACTTCTGGATTGATCCGAGCGATGATAACTTGCGCCAACCACATGCTGATTTTCATATGCAGGCGTAATGTATCCATCATAACAAACGGGCATATTCAGAGCGGCACTTACAGAATTTTTCTGTAAATAGGTCAACTGCCCCCTCACCTTCGATACAGGTAACTCAGTACACTGTTTAAAATGAGTCACCTCGTAACCATTTGCCAATACAACCACAGGAGCATCAACTAAAGTCATACCAGCTTCATCACGTACACACCAGCCATCACTATTTTTTTCAATAGAAAGTGCCGTTTTATGAAAATAACGCTGAATTAATTCTGGCTTTGAATCGACTAAAATACGGCACAATCCTGCCGGATTTAGACTTCCACCAAGTGGGTAAAACAGACCACCTAACTGAACAGGCAGGCCACACAGATGACTCGCTCTTGCTGAATTTACAATTTGAAGCAGTGATTCAGGTAAACTCAACTCTGTAAAGCGCTGAGCCTTTTTAGGCTCTAATAACTGCAATACTCCAGAGTCTTGCCATATTAACTCTGGATGCTGACGTTTCAGCTCAGACAGCCACCTGACCACATGCAAAAAAGCGGTTAAATAAAAACGGCTTTCCGGATCAGCAGTGACGCCCAATCGTGGTATTACAACACCAAGCAGATTTCCCGACGCTTCTTGAGCCACACCTGAGTGGCGTTCAATCAATGTGACAGCCCAACCTCTGCGAGCTAGTGCATATGCAGTTGTCACTCCCGCGAGCCCTGCTCCTATCACCGCTACAGTTCGAGAGCAACTCTTAATTTTGTCAGGCAACGCAAACCAGGGCGTTCGGTCACTACAAACAGGCTGATCAACAAAAATTCCACTCAGCATCTCTCGTTTACGTCCAAAGCCTGCGACTTTAGTGACCTCAAAGCCTGAAGCGATCAAGCCACGTCTCACTGCACCTGCAACGGTGAACGTACTGAAAGTTGCCCCCGCATGGCTTAACCGAGCAATCTGTTTAAATAACTCAGGTTGCCACATTTGATCATTCTTACTCGGCGCAAAACCATCCAGAAACCAGGCATCAACTTTTGCCTCCAGATTTTTATACATATCCAGCGCATCACCCAACATCAAAGTCAGTGTGACACGCCCTTGTAAAAACTCCAGACGATGATAGCCCGCAACAAGCTCTGGATAAGCATCCAATAACGGTCTTGAATATTGAGTCAATTCCGGCCACAACAAATGTGCCTGCTGTAAATCAGACTGAAGTAACGGAAACTTTTCAACAGAGATAAAATGAAGCCGTGCATTCGGCGGCGCAGTCTCATGCCACCGTTTCAAAGCCACCAAAAAATTCAAACCTGTACCGAAACCCGTCTCCGCAATAGTGAAAGCAGTACGGTTTAACCAGCGATCAGGCAACTGATTATGTTTCAGGAAAACATAAT
Source organism: Gammaproteobacteria bacterium (assembly GCA_015490755.1). GTDB lineage: Bacteria > Pseudomonadota > Gammaproteobacteria > JAADGQ01 > JAADGQ01 > S141-38. The sequence goes on along the minus strand of WFXF01000018.1, from coordinate 6,605 downwards.
CAGTCTCATCCAGACCACCTTCCCTGGAAAAATAGACATCGCCAAACGAGTCACTATAAAGTACGCCTTCACGCCACGTAATATTCGCTGGTGTGACACAAAAGCGCCTAGCGCTGCACACCTACAACGCCACTTTTATCGAAAGGTACATTTACATTTTTCAGCATGGGCAATGCTGTATCCAGATTCATATCGCCCTTGAGCTGATAATTCAAACCTTCACCTTTCATCAAAGCGCTATAAAGCGCACTGCCCATCTCCAGAAAATTCAATTTCAAAGGGATATTAATCTGACTTTCACCTTTTTCAGCAAGTTTAATCGTTTCACTCAGCGCACTTTCAGCCCACTGCGAACCGTTAATTGAAAGGTTATAAGCCAACTGACTTACATCAATACCAAAAGAGTTTGGATTTTTAATATTGGCACTGATCATAACCTCAGCGCCACTCAGCCCCATTTTTTTAACATCAATACCGCCCAAAGAGACCTCAGGAAGTTTAGGCACTGGAAACTCCCCTTTTTGGGTCGATGGAAACTTTTGCACACCGATCACCGGCAAATCAACCAGTGCTGTTGTTTGCAACTCATAATTTAACGTATCCTGATTCATCACGCCTTGATATAGCTTTTTAAGGTCAGCAAAATTAAGCGAAACAGGTACTGTGACTGTACTTACTCCCTTTGCATCGATTTTGAGTTGATCCCGTTTTTCACCTGCCAACAACTGTTTGCCATCAAAAAGCAATACATAATCAAACCCTGCCAGATTAATTGGAATCGGATTTGGATTATCAACATTCAACGTCAACGCCAAACCCGCATTTTCCATCGTCAAGTCTGTGATTTTCATGCTACCTAAAGTCACACTCGGATTTTTAATTCCAGCAGCATCTTTAACAGCATTTAGTGAAGCACAACCTGCTGCCAAAGAGATGATGGATATACATATTAACAAGCGAAAAATTTTTAACATAAGTTTTACCCTTCTATTTATCTTTTATAATGCTTCTATTTTGGTGTATTGCTCTTTTAACTGGCCGACAGTTGCCTGCATATCACTGACTCGCTGTTTTTCTTGCTCTACAACCTTCTCAGGCGCACGATCCACAAATTTTGGATTCGCCAGTTTTGCGACACACTTCGCCAAATCTTTCTCTATTTTTTCAATCTGCCGAGTCAAACGTGTCAACTCAGCATCGACATCAATCAATCCAGCCATAGGAATCAGTAGTTTCATCTCACCCAACAATGCTGTGGACGACTCAGGCGCGTCATAATCTGGTGCCAACCAGTCAATACGATCAAGACGTGCGACCTTCATTAAAACAGTACGATTACGATCCAGGCGACCTTGATCTTCTACAGAACCATTTTGCAACAACACAGGCAGTAACTTACCAGGAGCAATATCCATGCTGCTACGAATTTGCCGAACTCCCATTACAAAGTTCATGACCCACTCCATCTCTGCAACCGCAACCGAATCAATTTTATCCGCTTGTGACTCAGGGTAGGGTTGCAGCATGACTGTTTCGCCAGCAACACCTGACAGTGGTGCTAACCGTTGCCAGATCTCTTCGGTAATAAAAGGGATGATTGGGTGAGCCAATCGCAAAATAGTTTCAAGTACCGTCACTAATGTATGGCGCGTACCTCGCAGCAACGCCTCGCTGCTGGTTTCAGAGTTCAGAACGGGTTTGGATAGCTCCAGATACCAATCACAATATTCATTCCATGCAAATTCATAAATCGCTTGCGCAGCGTGATCAAAGCGATAACCGTCCATCGCCTCCCGAACCTGACCGGCCACAATTTGAAGGCGTGAAATAATCCAGCGATCCGCTGCACTCAACTCTAGATCGGAGCCATTCACCCCCGTATCCTGCCCTTCGGTGTTCATCATCACATAACGTGCGGCATTCCATAATTTGTTACAGAAGTTACGATACCCCCCGATGCGACCCATATCAAAATTGATATCACGCCCGGTCGAAGCCAGTGATGCAAATGTAAAACGCAATGCATCGGTGCCATAAGCAGAAATACCTTCCGAAAACTCTTTGCGTGTGGCCTTTTCGATCTTTTTAGCCATTTCTGGTTGCATTAAACCGGTATTGCGTTTGGCCACCAATGCCTCTAAATCAATGCCATCAATAATATCAATAGGATCAAGAACATTGCCTTTTGATTTGGACATTTTTTGCCCATGTGAATCACGCACCAAACCATGTATATAAACTTCTTTAAATGGAACCTCACCTGTAAATTTGAGACCCATCATGATCATACGAGCCACCCAGAAAAAGATAATATCGAAACCGGTTACCAATACGTTATTTGGATAGAAAGTCTTGAGTTCTTCCGTTTTTTCAGGCCACCCCAGCGTTGAAAATGGCCACAACGCTGATGAAAACCACGTATCCAATACATCATCATCTTGTGATAACTTTATATCAGCCGACAATCCATGCTTTTCACGCACCTCATCTTCCGTGCGCCCGACATAGACCTGACCTTCATCGTCATACCATGCGGGGATACGATGCCCCCACCATATTTGACGGCTGATACACCAATCCTGAATATTATTCATCCATTCAAAATAGGTATTCTTCCAGTTATCAGGAACAAATTTAATATCCCCGTCCTGAACTGCTTTAATCGCCGGTTCAGCCAGCGGTGCTGTTTTAACGTACCACTGGTCAGTTAAAAGAGGCTCGATCACGGAGTGTGAACGATCTCCACGCGGCACCATTAATTTATGCTCGACGATCTTTTCAAGCAAGTCAGCCGACTCCAAATCTTCAACAATCAGTTTTCGTGCTTCAAAACGATCCAGGCCACGGTATTTTTCAGGCATTTCATCATTAATGCACGCATCAATCGTAAAAATATTGATCTTGGGAAGATTATGACGCTGACCCATTTCATAGTCATTAAAATCGTGCGCAGGTGTGATTTTCACACAACCGGTACCAAACTCACGATCAACATAATCGTCTGCGATAATTGGAATTTTTCGATGTGTGAGTGGCAATTCAATTTGCTCTCCAATCAGATGCTGGTACCGCTCATCATCAGGGTGCACCGCCACCGCACTATCGCCCAGCATGGTTTCAGGGCGAGTCGTCGCCACCACCAGATGACCGCTGCCATCCGCCAATGGATAACGCATATGCCATAAATGGCCACTCTCTTCCTGAGATACGACCTCAAGATCAGAAACTGCTGTGTGCAATACGGGATCCCAGTTAACTAAACGCTTACCGCGATAGATCAGACCCTCTTCATAAAGGCGCACAAACACTTCGCGCACCGATTCAGACAAACCATCATCCATCGTAAAACGTTCACGCGACCAATCCAGCGATGCACCCATACGCCTTAATTGACGCGTGATATGGCCACCTGACTCCTCTTTCCACTGCCAGATACGGTCAACAAACTCATCCCGCCCCAAATCATAACGCGACTTCCCATCTGCCGCTAATTGACGCTCCACCACCATTTGGGTTGCAATACCCGCATGATCTGTTCCTGCCTGCCATAAAGTATTATTACCTTTCATGCGGTGATAGCGCACCAGCGTATCCATCAAGGTATCCTGAAAAGCATGCCCCATATGTAATGTTCCCGTGACATTAGGGGGAGGAATCATGATGCAATACGATGGTTGGCTGGTATCACCTGAAGGTTTGAAATACCCTTTTTCTTCCCATTTTTGATACCAGTGTTGCTCAATATTCTGCGGGTTATATGCTTTATCCATACTCATGATTTTATATTATATTTTTCTTAATAAGGGTTAATTTATTCTTGAATTTAAAGTGAGTGCGTCTCTGGTTTACATCCTTGCTCAGTATAAAAACGGTAACGTTCACGCCCATATTTTTTCACTTCGGCTTGCTGATCCACCAATTCAGCCACACGTTCAAACTGACTCCAAAAAGGAGGCACATTTGTGGCCAATGTAATTAACACATCACTCTTGCCTGAGGGCTCATCTGCATAACCCAATAAAACAGGAGGTGGAAATTCACCAGTTTGATGACTTAACGCATGGGGTATAAAACTATCTTGTGAAAAAGTCCAGAGCAGATCATCCAACTGAGCAGCCTGAGCGCTCGATTCGGTATGAATGTAGATGTGTCGCCCCTGCTTATACGCTTTATTAACCAAGCGACAAACCCACTGCAAACGGCGTTGCGGTGAATCAGTGGGGAGTAAGTAGAAATTAATTTGAGTCATAAGGGCGCATTGTACAGATCAAACACTTAATTGCCCAAGAGTTGAAGGAAATATAGCCCAGGTTAACGAATGAAACCCAGGCTATTTGGAGCTTAAAACTTATAAAGGCCTACGCCCTGAATAATAACTTCACCAGACTCTGTTCCATACATCTCTATATATTTATATTTTAAAGGCAACAGGTCAAAACGTATTTTTTTTGTCCAGTAAGCCATACATATTATATCACCCTGATCCCCATTAGTGTTCAGTGGAAAAACAGAGCCAACCTGAACAGGATTTGATTCCATAAAATCAGAGCTTACATAAAAGTCCACAGTAGCTTCATCATCACAACCACTAAAGCCAACTTCTACCTCTACATTATCTCCATCAAACTTAGCATCAAGTAGCGTAGCAACACGCCCGAACTTCATCACTTTGAGATCCGCCACACGAACCGGGTTGCTATCATCTGAAACAACGCCTTCCAAACTCCCGCACTCACCGTTGAAAGCTATTCTTGCCTTACCTTTATCAGCCATGCAAGCATTCCCAAAGGTTTTATAGACATGATCTGGGCAAGGTGTTGTAATACATTGAATTGACGCAGCCTGCTTAGCACAGACAGGAGCATACTCCTTCGTACATGCATTCAAATATTCGCACTCAACTTTAACATCAAGAACATCCCCGGAAAAAGTTCCCTGACCATTAGCCACACGGCATTCACCATTATTACCAGGCTGTTCAAGAACAGACACTTGATAATCAGTGTCATATAAAAAACGCTCTGAAAACTCAAACTTGCCATTTTTATCAACAATCACTGTATTTCCTGAAACATCCTCCATCAGTGATACGGCATCACCCGATTCAAGACCTGTCACTTCCCCTCCCAATCTACAGGCAGTTAAAAATAGAGCAAGTACTAAAGCAATTGATATTTTTATATATTTTAAATGCTTCACAATAAATCCCCTTAATAAAAAAGTGCTACAAAAAACCGTAACAGTGAATTGGATCCTAAAACTTTCATAAAGTGCCATTTTCTTAACCCTAACCAGAAAAGTTAAATAATGGTCAGAGAGTAGTTAAGTAACCTGTTAAACATCAGTAACAAATATGATCAATGGATGGAGAGTTGCGGTTCAAACTGTTGCTATGAAAGTTTTTCATGATCACTCCACCAGGGAATTTTATTCGCTCTCCTTCTGATAGTTCCTGTACCGAAACATCCAACCAAGCCCCACAATTGGTTATTAAGATAAAGTGCACCATATCACTATCCATTACGGCCATAGCGCAACAAAAAAATATCTCCCCACTGGTGCACTGCCAATCCCAATAAAATCAGTACCGTACCTGATATGATCGTTAAGGTAATCATCTCATTATTGACTAAAGCTCCCAACACCAGTGCAAAAACAGGTGTAATCAAAGTAATCATTGAGATACTTGGCGTACTTAAATGATGTAATAAATAATAAAATAAAACAAATCCAAATACAGAGCCGACAATACCTAAATAGAGAATCGAACCTATTGCACGATCCGGTATATCCACAGGCCAACTTACCCCTGTTGCAACTGCTACCAGAAGATACAGCGGAACAGCAACGATCAAACCACCGGCAACAACACTCAATGGTGGAACATCAACATGGGTACGTTTAATCAACACCATACTTAAACTATGTAAAACGGTCGATAAAAATACGGCCAATACACCTTTCCATGCCTCCGGGTTACTCGGCATACGGGGGTCAAACACAATTACCAACCCCAACACTCCAATCACCATACCTGCTATTTTTCCAACACGCCAAACATCCTCTTTTAAAAGCAGTACTGAAATAAGCGCAGTCACCATAGGCAGTGCGCCATAAATAACAGCCACGAGACCCGATGAAATAAACTGTGCCCCCCAATAAGCGCATATCATGGCACCAAACGTTCCGATGCTTGAGAGAAGATAAACCTGACGTGCTGCCAAGTGCCATGGAAAATGTACACGCCACAAAGCAATAATAGCCAGACAAAGCACTAAAGAGATGACCATACGTGCAGAAACCCCAAAAAGGTAACCCACTTCCAAACTACTCCATTGAATAGCCAATGGAGTTGTCGACCAGATAATAACGACGCCGAAATAAGCGGCTGGCACAGACATCTCTTCTCTCCTCTTTAATGTAATTTAGTTTTTCAAACAGCAAAAAAAAAGCCGCAGATGGTAGTATCTGCGGCTTTTAAAAATGAATTTCAGGTGATTATTTTTTACGACACTTTCATTTTCTCCAAGCACACAGCAACACATCTTCGCAGCACGACGATGCGCCATGCTCGAACCATCACAATATCGTTGTTAAAAATGTCT
>WFXF01000017.1 GCA_015490755.1 Gammaproteobacteria bacterium | reverse complement strand
TCACAACATAGCTTGTCTTTTCCTGCTCTTTTTCTGTGGAAGGCTTATGCCAGTAATAACTAAGAAAACCGCCGCCATTATTGGCGAGTTTTAGTAGGTCTTGAATGATAAAATCTCCATTACTATTTTTTAAATGGTAGAGATTTTCTCCTACAACATGTTTTAAAGCGGGATGTACAATATTAATTCCCTGCTGATCATAGACAAAAAAATAGCCGTCATCATCACCATACTTTAAATTATTCAGAATGCGCTTGACTTCTTTTTTTGCGCTCTCTTTATCAATTTCGCGATCATCAAGTATGGGCTGGATAGCTGCTTGCGCAAGGCTGATATAGTTGGTAACCACGCGTTTTTTTGTCGCCAGAAGAGTATCTCTGAAAGTTTGCAATTCTTTGCTGGAGAGTACGTTTACCTGGTAGCTGGTAATAAATACCATAGCTCCTGTAATGAATGTTAAAGGTAAAAGAGCGTATAAAATGACTCTGGTTTTAAATGGCATTGTCTTGGCCTTGAACGTTCATGAAATAATTTTTTCATTAAAACATGGTTGTTATTGTGATGCTGGAAGAGAAAATAGACTATCCGTGAAAATAACCAGAGAGATACCAGATATTACGTAGGGTTAACCTGAGGTTTTCTGGCAAGAAATAGTTTCTTCATTTCAGGAAATTGAACCCGTCACAATCGAGCGCCAGGCTTTAAATTGCTTGTTTCCCGCTGCCGCAATGACTGAGCGAGTCTCAAGCGTGGTTTGAAAAACCCGTTCACCCTCCAGTGTTAAAGCATGGCCTCCTGCTTCAGCGAGAATCAGTTGGCCTGCGGCAACGTCCCAAAGTTTTTGTTGGCCATGCAGATAGATCTGAACCCGACCCATGGCCAGCCAGCACCAATCCAGTACGCTTGAGCCAAAACTTCGCTGAGAGCTGTATGGCATATCGCTTACCAGACGAACAGCCAGCTGGGTGGGCAGGCGTTTGAAATCGATTTGTGCCATGCACTTTTTCAGCGGCAGCTCCGTATTACCCGGCTGCAATGGCTCTCCATTCAAATAGGCTCCTTTGCCCCGAATGGCGCTGAAACACTCCTTTCTGAGTGGGTCATAAATCAGCCCCAGTTGAATTTCACCTTCATATAACAGAGCGATGGATACAGAAAAACAAGGAATTCCAGCGGCGAAATTACTCGTGCCATCCAGAGGATCCATAATCCATAGGCCATCTCTGGATTCATCCAGTAATCTCTGTTGCTGCTTTGGAGTCATCTCTTCACCCAGCACGGGGATTTCTGGCCACTGCTCACTTAATGCCTTCACCAAGGCTTCCTGAATGGCGTGATCCGCCTGGGTCACAATGCTGCCATCACCTTTGTAATGACGTGTGGTTTGGCCAAAATATGGCAACAAATATTGCTCAGCTGCCGTCACGACCATTGCCTTGAGCTGTTCCATCTCCGGCAGGGAGTTGTTACCTTGTATATCCATAAGAGTTTTTCCTGAAAACCATCAAGTTGTAGTGGTTTTTTTATATTCGATTAAAAAACAAATCTGACGTAGACTCGCCCCATTTTTCGCACTCTAAAATATCAAACCAGCCTATGAATAAACATACTGAATGGCCAGCATGGCGTACAAAACTTAAAACTTTTATTGAAGACTCCCGCGTACAGAGGTTCATTATTACACTGATCATTATCAATGCAATTACGCTGGGTATGGAAACAAGTGACGATATCATGAGTCAATGGGGTGGCTTGATTCTCACGATTGACTCACTGATTTTAACTATTTTTGTGATCGAAATTACGATTCGCCTTATCGTTCATCGCTTCAGTTTTTTTCGTGATCCCTGGAGCGTTTTTGATTTCATTATTGTAGGCATTGCGCTGATTCCGGCTTCGGGCCCATTGGAAGTATTACGCGCCTTGCGGGTGTTACGAGTCTTGCGACTTTTGACGATGGTGCCATCAATGAAGCGTGTTGTGGGCGGAATGTTATCCGCACTGCCGGGGCTTGCTTCTGTCGCCGGCATCATGGCGATTATTTTTTACGTCGCCGCCGTGATCGCAACTAATCTTTACAAAGATACCTTCCCGGAGTGGTTTGGCAGCCTTGCCACAAGCTCCTACACTCTGTTTCAGGTGATGACTCTGGAGTCTTGGTCGATGGGCATTGTTCGCCCAATTATGGAAGTTCACCCACATGCCTGGCTGTTTTTTCTCCCCTTTATTCTGGTTGCGACTTTTACTGTGCTTAATCTCATCATGGGTGTGATTGTGAATGCCATACAGGAAGAGCAGCATAGTGAATTTACGGATACTCAAAAAGCAATCACGGATAATACAAGTGCCGAATCACAAGCATTACATCAGGAAATTACAATATTAAGGGATGAAATCAGGGAGATAAAAGCATTACTCAAGGGGCAAAGCCGTGCTCACTAAACCCGCTCATGCCGGTCTGATTGTTTGCAATATTGAGCATACTTGCAGTTTTAGACGTCTGAATCGGTTTTAATGGACTGATGAAACAGGAAAAATGGTGTAGAATTCCGCGCAGATTTTAAAGTGTTTAATTTAGGTAGTAAGTTGATGACAAATAAGATAGCCGTGTTGCCGGGTGATGGAATTGGCCCAGAGATTGTGAACGAAGCCATTAAGGTTTTAGAGTGTCTGAGGGATGATTTTGGTTTTGCAATGGATATTGATCACGGTTTGGTGGGCGGTGCTGCTTACGATGCATCCGGTTCACCTTTGCCTGAAGCGACTTTGTCACTTGCAAAAGCAGCAGATGCGATTCTGTTAGGTGCTGTGGGTGGCTATCAGTGGGAACATCTTGATATTGCGGTTCGTCCTGAAAAAGGGTTGCTCGGTTTACGTGCTGAACTTGAGCTGTTTTCTAATTTGCGCCCAGCCATTTTATATAAACAGCTGGCGAGTGCCTCCACTCTGAAAGAGGGGGTGGTTGCCGGGCTGGATATCATGATTGTGCGTGAGTTAACCGGTGGAATCTACTTTGGGCAGCCGCGTGGAATACGTACACTGGAAAATGGAGAGCGCCAAGGGTTTAATACGCTGATTTACCGTGAGTCAGAAATAGAGCGCATTGCTCATTCCGCATTTAAAATTGCAATGAAACGTGACAAGCGAGTCTGTTCTGTTGATAAAGCCAATGTTCTGGAGTGTACTGAGCTTTGGCGTGAAGTGATGGAGCGAGTTGCAAAAAGTTACCCTGAAGTGACTTTGAGCCATATGTATGTCGATAATGCGGCGATGCAGTTGGTGCGGGCACCCAAGCAGTTTGATGTCATGGTGACGACCAATATGTTTGGTGACATTCTTTCGGACTGTGCGGCCATGTTGACGGGCTCCATCGGTATGCTTCCATCGGCTTCACTGGATGCCAGTGGTAAAGGCATGTATGAGCCTATTCATGGCTCTGCACCGGATATTGCCGGAAAAAATGTGGCGAACCCATTGGCGACTATTTTATCTGTGGCGATGATGTTGCGCTACTCTTTGAATGAAGCAGCACTTGCGGATCGAGTTGAAACAGCCGTCGGTAGTGTTTTGGATCAAGGCTTGCGGACTGCTGATATTTATACAGATGATTCTCAAAAAGTGAGCACTTCTGAGATGGGTGCAGCTGTTGTTGCAGCATTAAAAGTTTAATTTGGGTGAGCTGAAAGATGAGCAAAAAATTTGATGTTGTTATTGTTGGTGCAACCGGGGCAGTGGGTGAAGCGCTGTTGTCGATTCTTGAGCAGCGGAACTTTCCTGTAAACAATCTCTATTTGTTGGCCAGTAAACGCTCGGCGGGTCGTGAACTCACTTTTAAAGGGAAAGTAATCGTTGTTGAAGATCTGGCTGCCTTTGATTTTTCAAAGGCAAAAATCGGACTTTTTTCAGCAGGCGGTTCTATTTCCGAAGTGTATGCACCGAAGGCTGCGGCGAAAGGGTGTATTGTAATTGACAATACCTCTCATTTTCGTTACGACGATGAAATACCGCTTGTTGTACCTGAGGTGAATCCTCATGCGATTGGTGATTATAAAAACCACAATATCATTGCAAATCCAAACTGTTCTACGATTCAGATGTTAGTTGCATTAAAGCCGATCCATCAAGCGGCAGGCATTAAACGGATTAACGTGTGTACATATCAAGCCGTATCAGGTACAGGAATCAATGCGATTGAAGAGCTGAACCAGCAGTCCGCCGCTGTGCTTGCCGGTGATTCTGTTTCATGTAACGTTTATCCCAAGCAGATCGCTTTTAATGTGTTGCCTCAAATTGATCTGTTTCTGGACAATGGCTACACCAAAGAAGAGATGAAGATGGTGTGGGAAACAAAAAAAATCTTTGAAGATGACGCTATTTTGGTAAACCCGACGGCGGTTCGTGTTCCTGCTGTTTATGGTCACTCTGAAGCGGTACATATTGAAACACGAGATCAAATTAGCGCCGATGAAGTTACAGCATTGCTAAAAAATGCGCCCGGTGTTGTTGTTCTGGATGAGCGTAAAGATGGCGGGTATCCCACTGCTGTAAGTGAAGCCGCGGGGAAAGATTTTGTCTATGTCGGACGGATTCGTGATGATATTTCACACATTAATGGTATTAATTTATGGGTAGTGGCCGATAACGTTCGCAAGGGCGCTGCATTGAATAGTGTGCAAATTGCTGAAATTCTTGTGAAAGATTATCTCATTTAGGGCGTTATAGTAGAAAGTAACTCTGTTTTTTGAATAAAAGCAAGCATTGATCAGTGGATGTGCTGTTGTTGAATGGTGGCGTAGTGAACGGGTTTTTCGTAGAATACAGTGAATTGTGGGATTTGATCAGATAAGCTTTAGCGAATCTTATGTTTAAGTGCTCGATTCAAAAATATTAAAAAGACAACGATTTTAACGTTGAGGTTAGCTTAAAGGGATGCAAATAAAACGCTTATTTCCTTGTGTGCTGAGTGCATCGGTAGCTCTGGGTATGCTGTCCCCCTCCAATGCTGTTGCTTTGGGGCTGGGGGATATTGAAGTTCATTCATCACTAAATCAACCATTGAATGCGGAAATTAAACTGTTTTCGTTAGAAAAGGGTGATTTCGAATCATTGAATATAAAGCTTGCTTCGCCAGAGATATTTGCTCGTGAGGATCTGGATCGGCTTGCTATTTTAAGTAAACTTAATTTTGAACTCATTCGCTTGAATGGTGTGCCTCATGTGCGAATACAGAGCCATGAGCCCATTATTGAACCTTTTCTTAATTTTCTTGTTGAAGCGAACTGGTCCCGAGGGCGACTGATTCGTGAGTATACACTGCTCCTGGATCCACCTGACTTGACGGCTGAAAAGCCCGCACCATTGAGTGCGCCTGTAACAACTCATGCAGTGCCAGCCCGATCAAGAGTGACTGCAGAGCCTGTTGTAAACAGGCAATATAGTCAAGTGACACGCGAAGGCAGTTCAATTACTTATGGCGCAACAGCGCGAAATGATACATTATGGAAAATTGCACGAGAGATACGTCCAGACTCTTCTGTGAGTATCTTTCAGGTCATGATGGCACTTTTAAAAGCAAACCCTGATGCTTTTTATCATAATAATATCAATAGCCTCAAGGCCGGTTATATATTGCGCCTTGATGATGTTGCTCTTTTTACCGCAATCAGCAAGAAGCAGGCCAGTGAAGAGTATAAACTTCAAAACCAGCAGTGGGAAGCAATAAAGCAAGGTAAGGCAAAAGTTGCGGGCAAGAGCAATCAAAGCATTGATTCTGACCCCTCTCAGGCTGTGCCTGAAAGCAAAGTGATGAGTGATGCCTCCAGCGAATCAGAATCACAGGCTCGGCTGGAGCTTGCAGTGCCTGACGATGGTGTTTTGAATGAGGTTGGTGCATCAACAGCCGAGTTAGCGGCTAATGTAGAAAAATTACAGCATGATTTAGGGTTGGCACTAGAAAATAGTCAAACCACTGAAAAAGAGAATACTCTGTTGTTGAATCGTCTGGCTGAACTTGAAACACAAGTGAATGAATTGAGTCGCTTGCTCAGTATTGAGTCAGAAACGTTATCAAATATACAAAATAGAGAAGTTGATGCAGTAAGAGAGACGGAGCCCCTCAAAGATCATGTACCTAAGGTTTCAGTGGCTGCAACTGAGCAGAAAGCGACCGTTACTCCCTCTGTTGTACAGCAGGATCAGCAAAAAGAAGAAACAAAACCCGAATCATTGCTTGGAGGTCTGCTTAAAGATCCGACTGCACTCGGTTTGGTGGCAGCTGTAGGTTTGGGTTTATTGGCGCTGGGTGCTATTGTGATGCGTCGGCGTTCACGTGATGATGAATCATTTGAAGATGATAATTATGCTGAAATTGTAACAACGCTTCCATTATCTGAAGATGCTAAATCAAGCGGTGATCCTGCTCAGTTTGGTACGCCAGTCAATGATGGCAGTGATTTGCGTGCTGAAACAATAACAACTGAGCAATCAGCTATTGCAGATGAGGATATGCAGCTTGATTACGAGATTGACCCACTGGATGAGGCTGATGTGTATATTGCTTATCGGCGTTATCCTCAAGCGGAAGATCTGCTAAAAGAGGCTATTCAAATTGATCCTGATCGAAACAAATTACATGTTAAATTGTTAGAAATCTATGCAGCAACTGATGATCAGGATGCATTTATTGCGCAAGCCGAGTTACTTAAATCATCACTAAAAGAGGATGAGGACTATTTATGGGACGAAGTCTCTGCCATGGCTGCTCAGGTATGCCCAGGCCATGCATTATTCCAAAATGGTGAACAGATCACGTTACTACAGGAAGATGAAGTCAATCAATTGACAAGCTTTGATGCGGATGCTCTGGATGAATCATCTCCTTTGTTGACTGAAGAGATTGAGTTGACAGGTGATGAAAAAATATTTGAAGAGGAGCTGATTGCAGAGAGTATGGATCAGTCCGCGTCGTCCGTATCATCAAAAGATGCGTTGGATGTTGAATCAGAGAACGATAACAGTATTGCATTTGAAGAGGGTCTGGGTGCCGGTCTGGCTCCTTTAGTAAAAAATACAGAAGAGTCGTCGGAGGAGTTGGCTTCAAATCATGCCAAGCAGGAAGAAGATAAAAATGAAACGCTTTTAGATGAACGTATGGTAAGTTTGAGTGAAAGCTTGCAAAATGAAACTGCTGCTACAGTTACTGCTGAACCCGGGCTTGAGTCAAAATCAGAAAAAGAGGTGGATATGGAGGGGGTATCCCTGGTTGATGGTGACTTTTTAATTCCTGAGACTCCGCTTTCGGATGATTCAGATGATGATTGGTTGTCAAAAATGGATGAGATCGGAACTCGATTGGATTTGGCGCGGGCTTATATTGATATGGGGGATGAAGCGGGGGCTAGAGAGATATTGGATGATGTTTTGGAAAAAGGCGATGAACAGCAGAAAAAAGATGCATTAAGCTTGATGCAGCAGCTTTCATAAGGGCTTGTTTTCACTTTCGACAATTTATATAAAATTCATGTAATGCTGGATAGTTTTAATAAACTACCCAGCATTTTTTATTTCATTTTCGACCTATAATATTTTTTGGAGTAACTTTTTCCGGTGGACTCAAATTTACCAGAACAGCCCATTATAACGATTGATCTTGGTGAGCAGCGTATTACCCTGCTTGGAACAGCGCATGTCTCCAGGGTGAGTGCTGAGGCCGTTAAATCGATGTTAGGCAGCAAGCAGTATGATGCTGTTGCTGTTGAGCTTTGTCCTAGTCGTCACAATACGATGGTTAGCCCGGACTCTATGGCTCGGATGGATCTGTTTCAGGTGATACGTGAGGGCAAAGTTGCGATGGTGGCAGCGAGTCTGGCATTGGGGGCATTTCAGCAGCGTCTCGCTGACCAGTTTGGGGTTAAACCTGGCGCTGAAATGCTTGAGGCTGTGGAGTATGCACAATCTGAAAAAATCCCTATATTCCTTGTGGATCGTGAAGTGGGTATCACGCTGAAGCGTATATACCATAATATTCCATGGTGGCAGCGCCTGAATTTAATGTCGGGACTGTTTGCAAGTATGGTTTCCCGAGAAAAGGTGAATGAAGAAGATATTGAACGTCTGAAAGAAGGGGATTTGCTGGAATCAACTTTTTCTCAATTTGCGCAGCAGTCGCAATCCCTTTTTTTACCACTAATTGATGAGCGTGATCGTTATATGGCTGCACGTTTGTTGCAAGAGGTCGAAAAACAGTCATTTCGTGATATTTTGGTTATTGTTGGTGCAGGTCATCTGCGCGGTATAAAGAAATATCTTTTAGAATCATCTAATAAGCAGAACAGGCCGGAACAAGTGATTGATGAGTTAGAGGTTGTTCCTGTCAGTCGTGGATGGTTGAAAATAGTACCGTGGGTGATTGTTGGGCTGGTTTTACTGGGCTTTACTTTAGGCTTTTCACATAGCAGTGACTTGGGTTGGTCGCTTGTTGCCGGATGGGTTTTAATTAATGGCGGTTTGTCGGCTTTGGGTGCAGCGATTGCAGCAGCTCACCCATTAACGATTGTTGGTGCTTTTATTGCTGCGCCGTTGACCTCACTGAATCCTATGGTGGGTGCAGGCATGGTGACAGCGACGATAGAGATCTATCTACGCAAGCCAAAGGTGGCTGATTTTAATCACTTGAAACACGATACCACCCATTTAAGAGGGTGGTGGAAAAATCGTGTGACGCGTATCTTGCTCATTTTTATATTGAGCACACTCGGATCAGCTATAGGAACCTATATGGCGGGGTTTTTTATTTTTGAGCGGTTAACCCGTTAATTTATTGGGCACCATTCGCCTGTAAATGCTTCTACATCTTCTTGCTTAAGACGGCCATTTATGTAGAGTTCGTCGAGCGTTTTGCGAGTAATAGGCTGCTTTTTATTATTGCTGTATTGCCACTCATTTTGAATGGTGAGCTCAAAAACAGTCGCCATGATATCGTCAAAGCGAATTTTGTATCGGTGAGCTAATTGGCTAAAGTGCTCTACCGTGAGGGGTGTTCCTCTGTTTTTATATTCTTCAGTGACTAGTGCCGCTAATGCAATATCCCATTTGGTCTCTTCCATTTTGAACTTCCTTTTTTATTGTTTTACGTAAATTTTATAAGTTGTAAACATATAAAGTGTGCGTCATTCGCGCGTTATGCCATTACAGAGTATAATAAGCCATTTTATTTGGATTTCAGTAAAGTATATCACTTAATTTTAGTGTTTCTATTGTAGATTTCTATCATTTTTTTAAGGCGTTTGGGAGTGTTGTTGTCGAGTTGCTCCCAGTGAAAGCGCCAGTTCCAGTTTCCTTCACAGGTGCCTGGTGTGTTCATTCTGTGTTTTTCATCAAGCATTAATATATCCTGCATGGGAATGATTGCCAATTTTGCAACGGATGCCAATGCGCTACGAATAATAGACCAGGGCATCGCTTCTTTTGGGAACCCCAAGTATTCCTGTATATGTTGCTGTTGTTGTTTGGGTAGTGCGTTATACCATCCACAGGTTGTATTGTTATCGTGAGTGCCACTGTAAACAGCTGAGTCAATTTCATGATTATGGGGAAGGTAAGGGTTGTTTGCATCGCTATCGAAAGCAAACTGTAATATTTTCATACCAGGCAGTTTAAACTCTTTTCGCAACGCTTCGACTTCACTGGTAATCACACCAAGGTCTTCCGCGATAAAAGGTAGTGTTCCAAAATGTTGCAGTAACTTTTTAAAAAGAGCTTGTCCTGGCGCTTTAACCCAGTGACCGTTGATTGCAGTCTCTTCTCTCGCCGGGATTGACCAGTAGGCTTCAAACCCTCTAAAGTGGTCAATTCGTATGATGTCATAGAGTCTCAGTTGGGTGGTAATGCGTTCAATCCACCATGAAAATCCATTTTTCTCCATAAAATCCCACCGGTAATGTGGGTTGCCCCAGCGCTGACCTGTCTCTGAAAAATAGTCAGGTGGTACGCCGGCAACAATATCAGGTTCACCTTTGTTATTGAGTTCAAAGCATTCACGGTGTACCCATACATCTGCGCTATCGTGGGAAACAAAGATCGGAATGTCACCAAATAACAAAATACCTTTGTTATTGGCGTACTGTTTTAAACTTCTCCATTGACTGAAAAATATAAATTGTTCAAATTGGATTTGCTCGATTTGGTTGTGTAATTCATGGCGTAGATCAAGTAGTGCGCTTGGGTTACGGTCACGTAATGAGGTTGGCCATTCAATCCATGAACGGCCATGATTTTTCTGTTTTATAGCCCAGAAAAGTGCGTAATCAGTAAGCCAGTGTTTTTCATCATTAATAAAGTCAGTTAGCAGGCTGTGTGTTGCTGCATCAGCTTTTTGATGGAAAGAGTGGAATGCTTTTTTAAGGAGCTGTTGGCGGCGTTGCTGTGGTGGTGTATCAGAAGCCAGCTGTTGTTCGACTTCGCTGGAAGTGAGCCATCCAGCATCAATCAAGGCATCAATGCTAATCAGTTGTGTATTGCCTGCCATTGCTGAAAAGCAGTTGTAAGGTGAGCGATCTTCATGTGTTGGCCCTAAAGGTAATGTTTGCCACACACTGATATCGCTATCCGCTAAAAAATCAATAAAATGATAGGCTTGAGGCCCCATATCACCATTTTCCCAACGGCTCGGCAGGGAGGTGATATGGAGTAATATGCCGGCACGGCGATCTTTTAAGGGGTCGGGGTGATGATCTGCTTTTGAAGAGAGGCTATGCAAGTTAATGGTGCTCCTTCCCCGGGCGCATGGCACCTCCGTGTAATGGGTCACCACCACCATGGCTAATCACTTTTGAGAGTGATTCTGGAGGCTCTACATTCAGCATGTGATAAAGGTTTGACAAATGCATACGGAAGAGTCGTTCAAAGTCGCTTACTGCATCTTGTGAATTGTAGTCACCAAACCACCAGAACCAGTCTGAGCCTTCGCAGATGGCCAGTTGTTTTTCAATTGCTTCACGGTTCTCTTCTTTAATTTCACCCGCAGTGACTTTCGCGTCAAAAACATGTTTGGCTTCAATGAGAAGGTCCCAGCCTGTATTTTTATCGGTATCGCCAATCCAGGTTGAGAATGTTCCGTAAACCCAGCTTCCTGAAACCATTCCTGAGAGTTTACCCGCTTTGGGCTTGGCATCAAGGCAGTCGGAAAAGGTGGTGAGTTCCAGGGTTGGGTGTTCGGATAACCGTTTGTACAGCGCGCTGATAAAATGGTAGCCATTCTCAGGGTAGTGTTCCCAGGCATTTTCGCCATCAAGAATAATGGAAACAACGCTGTCATGAGCAGATTGGCATGTGGTACTGATATTTTCCAGATGATGAATCAAGTCACCTACTGCATCATCAGCATGCCAGTTGGAATAGGTAAAGCCAATAAGATCAGAGAGTCCATCATCCCGAAAGAAGCAGCGAATATGCCCCGTGCCTTTAACGTGGTACGGATGGTAAAGTTCGTGGCCTTCATGTTGTGATGGCTCTGTTGTTCCATAGCGTGTTATGCTGTTATGAAAGACAGCTTCTCCCGTAGCGGCCCAGTCGAAACCGTATTCATTAAGCAGGTGTAATGTATCGCTGCTGACTCCGCCTTCTGATGGCCAGCAGCCGCGGGGTGTTTTTCCAAAAAAGCGCTGGAAAGTATCAATTCCTTTTTCCAAGTGCCATTTCAATCGCTCCTGCCCACCGGGATAGATCGGTGCATCGGGTAGGGATGCATCTGGCATGGCATCTCTGGCACATTTCAAGTCTTGCATAAGTGGCATGATTGGGTGTGCATAGGGGGTCATTGATAGTTCAATCTGGTTTTTTGCAGAGAGAATACGGTAGCGTTCAATGATGCTTGAGAGCTGTTTGCTGATCACTTCAAGCAGGTCCCGGCGGTCGCTTAACGTGTAGTTTTGGCCTTTCTCACAGAGCTGCTGGATGCATTCGCTTTTTTTTCTAACGGTTTCACCCATCCAGGCGAGATGATACCAAACCAGAAGATCAGTCAGAAACTGATCATCCATATAGATTTTCAAATCATCATTTTTCTGATACCAGTTTGCCATGTCAACTAAACGCCGATAGGGCGGAAAACGATTAATAAGACGCTCTTCATTGGCTCGAAGGCAAGCTTCAATAAGCACCCATCTCTCTTCAGTTTTATTGGGTAGTGCCGGCATGTCCAAAGCGGCCAGTAATGGATCTTTGATGGAGCCACTGCCATGAAGAAAGCTTTTAACCTGAACAGCATAATCTTCAATCTGCTCTAATAATATAGGTGCAAAGTTGATGACGGCTTTAGCTTTTGGGGTTTCTTCCAGAATAGATGCCATATCAACATAATCTTTTATGGCATGAAGGTAGGTCCATGGCAGTTGATAGACACCGTTCATGAGCTCACGGTATTCAGGCTGGTGCATGTGCCAGCATAATACGACCTTTAATCTGTTTTTAT
Organism: Gammaproteobacteria bacterium; assembly: GCA_015490755.1. GTDB lineage: Bacteria > Pseudomonadota > Gammaproteobacteria > JAADGQ01 > JAADGQ01 > S141-38. The sequence continues at coordinate 76,022 of WFXF01000017.1, read as the reverse complement.
CGGACATGGCAGATATCAGCCTCCAGCATTTCAGGAATCACCAGAACGACCCCATCTTCAGAGACATGGAAGCGTTTTGCATCTTCTTCTGTGTTTTCCCCGATCACCGTTCCTTCAGGAATATTGCACCCTTTATCAACAACAACCTTGTTTAAACGGCAATTTCTACCAATGGTGGTATCAGGCAGGATAACGCAGTCTTTCAGTGTGGTGAAGGAGTTTATTCTTACATTAGAAAAAAGAAGGGAGTGGTGGACTTCTGCGCCAGAAATAAGGCAGCCTGCGGAGACCATAGAATCAATGGCTGTGCCACGACGGCCATCATCGTCAAAAATAAATTTTGCTGGAGGCAGTTGTGGTTGGTGAGTCCAGATAGGCCATATTTTGTCGTAAAGGTTTAATTCAGGGGTAATGCCGATGAGCTCCATGTTGGCTGCCCAGTATGAATCAATTGTACCGACATCACGCCAGTAAGGTTGATCACCAGAACTATCACGATAGGCGTAGGCATATGTGCGGTACTTTTCGATGACAGACGGAATCATATCTTTGCCAAAGTCATGACTGGAGCCTTTGGTTGTTGCATCTTTACTCAGTTGCTCAAATAAAAATTTAGTATTGAAAATATAAATTCCCATGGAAGCCAGGGCGCACTCTTTATTGTGTGGCAAGGGTTCTGGGTGTTCAGGTTTTTCATTAAACTCCACAATGCGGGAATCTTTGTTTACAGACATCACACCAAACGCCTTGGCCTGTTCAAGCGGTACTTCAACGCAGCCTACAGTCATATCAGCCTGTTTCTCCTGGTGAGCTGCGAGCATGGGGCCGTAATCCATTTTATATATGTGGTCGCCTGCAAGAACCAATATATATTCAGGATTGATGCTACGAATAATATCCAGGTTTTGGAAAACAGCGTCAGCGGTTCCTTCGTACCAGTCATCTTTGACACGTTGTTGCGCTGGCACAAGCTCAACAAATTCACCCAGTTCAGGACGTTGAAAGCTCCAGCCTTGTTGAATGTGGCGAATCAAGGAGTGTGATTTATATTGTGTAAGCACAGCAACGCGGCGAATGCCCGAGTTAATGCAGTTGGAGAGCGGAAAATCTATGATTCGGAAATTTCCACCAAAAGGGACCGCTGGTTTGGCACGCCATTTTGTGAGTTGTTTGAGGCGTGATCCGCGGCCACCGGCCAAAATTAAAGCCAGGGTATTTTGCGTTAAACGACTCACGTAACGTTCGGGAGTGTTTGAATCCATTGGGTAAATCTCTCCATTCGATTATTATTGAGATTATAATTTTTATTATAGTGGGTTTTATGTTTTTATCCACAAATAGTTTATGGTGGACAGGTTCTTTGCATTGTTAAGTTATTCTGTGCTTGTTCCTGATCCGATACATAACGGTATGTAGCAATAATTTCTTTATAGTTTTTTTATAAAATGGCGATAATTGTTTGAAACAGGTTTGAAATGTATGGGTGTGACCTATGGTTATAATAATTAAAGGAAATCTATAGAAATGAATAGGGATAAAAATATGGTTCCAGATGATATCCAGATGTTAATCGAGGCGCGTCATCATGATCCTTTTTGTGTGCTGGGAAAACACTCTGTTGATGATGGCGAAGTTGTACGTGTTTTTATTCCAAATGCCAGGGAAGTATTATTGGGCGATGACAGAATCACGATGACACGCCTTTATAATTCAGATCTTTTTGAATGGCGCGGAGCGGCAGGTATCATTCCAGATCGCTACTCATTGACATGGACGAGTGGTGACGGAGATACGTTAAGCAGGTTAGACCCATACAGTTTCCCTCCTTGTTTGTCAGATTATGATTTACATCTGTTTCGTGAAGGTAAGCATTGGCATGCCTATCGATTTTTAGGTGCACATCATCACGCTGTGGATGGTGCGAAGGGTGTATTGTTTTCCACATGGGCACCTAATGCTGAACGAATCAGTGTTGTTGGTGATTTTAATCAATGGGATGGGCGATGTTATCCAATGCGTACTCGGGGTGCGAGTGGTGTATGGGAGCTGTTTATTCCTGGAGTTGAATCTGGCTGTCATTATAAATATGAGATACGTGACCGTCATGGCGCGCTTCATATGAAATCGGACCCTTATGGTCAACGTTTTGAAATGCGTCCCGGGACTGCGGCAATTACACCTTCCAATGCAAGTTACTCCTGGCAGGATGAAGCCTGGATGAAGGCACGTAAAGAGAATGACTGGATGCACAGCCCAATTTCTATTTACGAAGTGCATTTGGGTTCCTGGCAAAAAGATGAGCAAGGGCACTTTTTAAGTTACCGTGATTTTGCTGTTCAATTGGTCGATTATGTTGCTGAGATGGGTTTTACCCATATTGAATTATTGCCTATTACGGAGCACCCGTTTGACGCTTCATGGGGCTATCAAACGACAGGTTATTATGCTGCGACCAGTCGTTTTGGTTCACCGGATGATTTTCGCTATTTTGTAGATTGCTGTCATCAAAAAGGGATTGGAGTCATCCTTGACTGGGTTCCTGCTCATTTTCCAAAAGATGCACATGGCCTGGCAAAGTTTGATGGCAGTGCCTTGTATGAACACGAAGATACCCGTTTGGGGGAGCATGCAGACTGGGGTACATTGATCTTCAATTATGGGCGAAATGAAGTTAAAAACTTTCTGCTTTCCAGTGCACTGTTCTGGTTGGAAGAGATGCATCTTGACGGTTTGCGTGTTGATGCGGTTGCATCAATGCTCTACCTTGATTATTCACGTGAAGAAGGGGAGTGGCTGCCTAATATTCATGGTGGACGAGAAAATCTGGAAGCCGTTGATTTTTTGCGCGAATTGAATGAAGTGGCGCATAGTCAGCACCCTGGAGCAATGATTTTTGCTGAAGAGTCGACGGCATGGCCCATGGTCTCTCGACCAACCTGGCTGGGGGGGCTGGGTTTCAGTATGAAGTGGAATATGGGGTGGATGAACGATACGCTGGAATTTATGAGTCAGGACTCTGTATATCGCAGCTATCACCATAATATGCTCACATTCAGCCAGCTTTATGCATATACCGAAAATTTTGTTCTACCATTTTCACATGATGAAGTGGTGCATATGAAAAAGTCGCTGCTTTACAAAATGCCGGGCGATGAGTGGCAAAAATTTGCAAATCTACGTCTTTTGTACACCTATATGTTTACCCATCCAGGTAAAAAGTTGTTATTTATGGGGTGCGAATTTGCTCAGGGTGAAGAGTGGGATGACTCCAGGGCACTGGATTGGTATGTGATGGATTACCCCAAACATAAAGGGGTGCACTCTATGGTTGGAGATCTTAATAAAATCTACAAAAATATACCGGCATTGCATCGCTATGATTTTGATGTACAAGGCTTTGAATGGATCGATTGTCATGATTCAGAACAATCTGTTCTAAGTTATATGCGGCGAGATGGTGATGATATTGTTCTTGTTATTTTGAACTTCACACCCGTGCCCAGAGAGGGATATCGTATCGGAGTGCCATTTGATTGTAAATATCAAGAGATATTTAACTCGGATTCCGAGTATTACGGTGGAAGTAATATGGGTAACGGCTCTCTTGTTGAAGCAGAGTCACAAGCATGGATGAATCAACCCTTTTCACTCTCTTTGATATTGCCACCATTATCGGGGGTTATTTTCAGGCCAGTGCGTTAAACCATCTGGTTCCCATGCTCCGGCGTCACTGCCATTAAGTTAAGGGTCGCATCTGGTTCCCATGCTCCGGCGTCACTGCCATTAAGTTAAACACGCCTCGTCCCCATGCTCCAGCGTGGGGATGCATACAGAGCTATCATTATGTTGCGGTATGGGTTCCCACGCTGGAACATGGGAACCAGATGCGACCCTTAACTTAATGGCAGTGGTGGTTTAGGTTAAGGGGCTGAAGCCCCTGCTCCATTAAGCTGTACCTTGCCATCTTTGACGGCAAGTATCTTGTTGCCATCCAGTATGGCCTGTAGATCCTGACCTATCATATGTTTTTTCCAGCCTTCGTTGAGGCTATTTTTATGACCGCACACAAATTTTTCCAGAGTTTTTCGTGTTGCGAGGAGCGAAGGGTTCAATGCATTTTCATTCGCTCGTAATCTAATAAAGACTTGCAGAAGGTCTACAATCTCTTCTTGCTGCGCCGTTAATTTGATTTTGTCGTAGGCTTTTTTTGGAAACGGAATGGGGGGTTGCTCCTTGCTGGTATTCACATGAGCAATAATCTGTTTTCCATATTTATGTAGACTGCGCTCGTTTAAACCTCTGACATGGCCGAGTGCTTGTACCGTTTGTGGAATAGCGCGGGCGATTTCGACCAATACGTCATCACGAATGAGCCAGTTACGCGGTCTATTCTTACTCCGTGCTGTCTCTTCCCTCCATTCAGCCAGTGATTGCAGTATGGCTAAGTGGGAACCTTTTAATCGATCAGCACTTTTAACACGCCGCCATGCATCTTGTGGTGAATTGGCATATAAGTTTGTATCGCACAGAACTTCGAACTCATGGTCTAACCAATGGAGGCGCTGATGTGCTTCCAGACTCTTTTTGAGTTCGATGTAAAGTTCAGCGAGGTAAATTACGTCGTCCGCGGCGTAATCAAGCTGTTTGTCACTTAACGGGCGGCGTGTCCAGTCAGTACGTGAATGTGCTTTTTCCAGACGCACTCCCAGTACTTGCTGAACCAGGTTGGCATAGCCGATGTTGTCAGTGTGACCTAATAACGGCGCAGCAAGCTGGGTATCAAATATGGGATTGGGCAATTGACCTCTCAGATTGTAAAAAATTTCCAGATCTTGTCGAGCAGCATGCAGAACTTTGAGAATATTTGGGTTATAAATGGTATTAAGCAGAGGTTCTATATTGTTCAGTGCGAGTGGATCTATGCAGGCAACGTGCTTAGGTGTTGCGATTTGTATCAGGCAAAGTTGGGGGTAATAGGTTTTTTCGCGTAAAAATTCGGTATCGAGTGCGATCCAAGGCGCCTGTTCTATTTTGGAACAAAATAGCTCCAGGGTGTTTGCGGTATCAATATATTGATAAGTGTCTCGTTTCTTCATGGGGAAGGAGCATAACAAGTGAGGTTCTGAATGGCACGTTTTTTTATTATGTCAGTCGAACTTTTTGATAAAATTAACGGAACAAGTTTATGAAGTATTTAGCTGGAGCAGTGATACTGCTTTTAGTTATTTTTAATAGTTCGGTACGAAGTGCTGCTGTTGATAGTAAGGCCAGAATTATTGGTGGAATCACAGCTCCTAAAGATTCATGGCCATCAATGGTGGCACTGTTGGATCGTGAAGCTGTTAATCAAATTGAGTCAGGCTTTGCGATTGATAAAAATGATAATTGGATTCCGTCTTATCAAGCTAATTACCAGGCACAATTTTGTGGAGCTTCACTTATCTCTGCCAGGTGGGTGGTGACTGCGGCACATTGTTTATTTGATAAAGCAGGAAATTTACGAGGGGCTGATACATTGTATGCTTTGGTGGGCACATCAAACTTAACTCAAGGAGGCGTAAGAAGGGTTGTTACAAATGTTTTTGTCCATCCTGAATATGAGGTTGAATCATTTGATTTTGATATCGCGCTATTGGAGCTGTCTTATGATGAAAATTCATCAGCCCAACCTGCTTCACTATACTCTGGTTCACCAAAATCAGGTCAGAAAGTGATCGTGACGGGATGGGGGGTACGGTTTTATTCAAACTCTGGGACTCCTTATGATTTGGATGATGATATTTTTGGTGATCGCCCTGTAAAGCTGGAAGAAGTTGAACTCTCTGTTATTGATAATGTGCAGTGCGCTACCATTAACAAGGGTGGTCGTGTGACTGAAAATATGTTGTGTGCGGGTTTGATTGAAGGAGGCAAGGATAGCTGTGTAGGCGATAGCGGCGGGCCTTTAATGGCATGGCAGGCGGGCGAATACCGTATTGCTGGAGTGGTGAGCTTTGGTTATGGCTGCGCCATTCCGGGAAAATATGGCGTCTATACACGAATAGAGCGCCACCAAGACTGGATCGCTTCGTATACTGATGCTGTCTGGTCAGATAAAAGTGACTCTGAGGCAGGTGCTTTTTATAGTTTGTTTATTCTTCTGCTTATTTTTCGATTAATTATATATAAAAGGGAAGAGGGCGTATGGGTGACATAGCAACTTGGGAAAAAGTCGTTGTTGCAATTCTTGCTGTTGGACTTGTAATCTGGCTTTATCCCGGCTTGAAGCAATCAATGGCTCAAAGTAAAGAAGCAACAAAAGACTGGAAAGGTGCTTTGATTCCGTTAGGTATTGTGGTTATTTTTGTTATATTTTTGCTGGCAACTATTTAAGAGCCTCAAGCTCTTGCACGGTATTGATATTTTTCCAGGCACTTGACAGGGCTTTTGGTACAACTGGCAAGATAACTTTCTCATGCTGGCTTAAACGGTTGGGCGCGGGTTTTTCACTCATGGATAACTTTTCCAAAAGGTGAGCAGCTCTGAAGTCATAATAGGCCAGTAATGGTTCTGGGGGTGATTCCACTGAAATCCTGGGTAAAACCCCCCAAACACCCAGCACACGAGAGCGGAGTAACCAGTGCAGTGCTGTTGTTGTCGTGTGTGGCATATCGCAGGCAGAGACCAGCCAGGAGGCATGAGGTGCCCAGCGCATGGCTGAGAGTATACCGGCCAGTGGCCCGCGAATGGTGGGTGCATCGGGCAGTTGGTGATATTTTTTCAACTCTTTTGGCAGATCTCCTGCCCCCGCGATGATGACCTGTTCGCAATGTTCATTTAGCGCATTGATCGAATGTGCCAGCCAGGTTTGACCCTTTGATTCAATCAAGTGCTTGGGTCGACCCATACGGCTGCTTTGGCCACCAATGAGCACACAGCCGTAAACGGGTCTCTTTTCCCATTGCTTTTTTAACCAGCATTGTATGAAATCAAGAAAGTGTTTTGGCCGCTGTGAATCACGCGCCAGTGTTTCAATAATATTTTTCTTGTCAGCCGGTGCGGCTGACTCACCTTCATTTAATAACCAGATTTTAGGGATGGGTGAATCTTTATGTCCTTCTACAAGTACCAGATCATATTGACGGCTGAGTTTGATTAGTTCAGGAATAAGTTCAAGCGGTGTTGGTGTATGAACTCGAAAAAAATGTTCGCAAGGGCCTTGCAGTAAAATATCGGCACCGGTATGAAACAGAAGGTCACTGTCTTTTCCTGGATGGTCTACTTGAATACCGTGAACATCATGTTTGACTACAGCAATGCGTAACCCTTTTTGAATCAACTCGGGAATGACAGCTTGTAACAGTGTTGTTTTACCTGAGCCACTAAAGCCACATACGCCTAAAACGGGAAGGTGTTCGATGGTAGCCATAATTCCCCTTTAATTTGGAAGAGCTGATTGCTCTATACTATAGCACTGAAAATAATCGGAAAATTACATCGGTCAAAATTAATGGAAAAAAGTAAATTATTAACGGATATTTTGCAAAGTGTTTCCCGTAGCTTCTATTTAACGTTACGGATACTGCCTGTAAATATAAGAGAGCCCATCTCCGTGGCATACCTGTTGGCAAGAGTCGCAGATACGATTGCGGATACTGATGCGATTGCTGCTGAAAAGCGTTTGCACTATTTGCGACTGTTCCAAAAACAGGTGATGGAGATGCCGAATGAAAAGTCATTGCAGGAAATTGTAGATAATTTGAGTGAGCAGCAGACCAATAAAGATGAACAATATTTGCTGAAATCAATCCATCAAGTTTGCATGTTGCTTTATGGCTTGTGGCCAGATGATCAAGCGCGTGTGAAAGCAGTTGTTGCAACATTGATTCAGGGAATGGAAATTGATTTAACGTACTTTCCATCAGAGAAAGAAGGGGCCGTAAAAGCATTTAAAACAGAATTTGAACTTGATAATTATATCTATCATGTAGCGGGTTGTGTGGGAGGGTTCTGGACAGAGGTCGTGATGGCTCATGAACCTGCGCTGCATGATTGGAATAAAAAACATAATATAAATTTGGGCATAAACTTTGGTAAAGCGCTGCAATTGACGAATATTTTGCGTGACTTGCCCAGTGATTTACGTATTGGCCGTTGTTACTTGCCCGATTATGAATTGATATTGCAGGGGTTGAAACCCGATATGCTTCTCAAAAGCGAAAATAGTTGCAAGGCACGTCCGTTGTTGATTGCCTGGTTACAGACGACGATCAATTATTATGCTGATGCACAGCAATATTTTACAGAAGTTCCACGCCACTGTTTTCGTCTGCGTCTATCGGTGTTGTGGCCAATATTGATTGGTCTGGCAACACTCGCAGAGATATCAAAAAGTGAACGGTGGCTCGATCCTGAGTCACCGGGCAAAGTGGCGCGACGCTGGGTTTATGGCATGTTGCTGTGCTCGATACCGCTATCATTTTCAAATCGACTGGTGGTGTGGTGGATGAACTGGCTTAGAAGAAAAATAGTGATGGTTTGAGTGTTCAGTAAAATTTGTTAACAGACTCTTTCAAGCAAATAAATTCATTGCCGATATTGCTTGAAAGCTTGTTAAGTTAACAGGGAAGTTGGGATATGAAATGGAATAAATTAAGCTTGTTGTGGCAAATGATGATTCCTGTCTTTGCTACTTTTTTTGTTGGTGTTATTGTTACCGTATCGCTTATTCCCGGGCAGATTGAGCGCAATGTGATTGAAGCAGCGATACAGTCATCAGAGCAGACCGTGCAGCAGTTCAAAACACTGCGTAAATATTATGCCAACTATGTTGTTCAACCTGTCAAGAGCAGTGATGATATCAGTGTGGCTATTGATCATAAGCAGAATAATAGAGCCATTCCACTTCCCGCTACAATGATTCATGATTTAAGCGAACTGTCAGCAGATGAAGGTATGACAGTAAAGCTTTATAGTGACTTTCCTTTTCCAAATCGGGCATCACGCCAGCTTGAGCCGTTTGAGTCGGATGCCTGGAATACCATCTCGCGCAATCCTGATGAAATCTACAGTAAACGAGATGTTGTTGACGGTAAACAGGTGCTTCGAGTGGCCATTGCAGATAAAATGGTCAGCAAAGTCTGTACAGGCTGTCATAACAGTCATCCACAAACACCTAAAAATAACTGGCAGTTGGGGGATGTGCGCGGCATCCTTGAGATCACGACAGTGATTGATGATCAACTCGCTGCTGGAGCGCTTATAAGTAAAGAGGTTTTATTGTTATTGCTTGGGGTCTTGTCTATTTCGATGCTTGCAATATATTTTGTTTATAAAATGACAATTGACCGGCGTTTGAGTGAAATAAACCAGGCAATGAGCGGTTTGGCACAAGGCGATAGCGATCTGAACAGTCGTCTGGATAGTTCCGGTGAAGATGAAATCAGTGAGTTGGCCAAAAACTTCAATAGCTTTGTTGGCAAACTTCAGAAATTAATTTATGGGGTTGCAAGCTCCAGCTCCAATGTGGTTACTGCTGCGAGCAAAATATCAACACTCGCCAATCAATCCAGCCAAAAAATTTCTCAACAAAAAAATGAAACAGACCAGGTGACTTTAGCGGTGGAAGAGATGGCAACAGCAGTACAGGAAGTGGCCGGAAATGCTGCGACGGCTGAGAATGCTGCAAATAAAGCGTATGATGAAACAGTGATAGGCCAAGAGGTGATTGCAAAAACGATTACATCAATTGATCGGTTAGCGAAAGAAGTAGAAAAGGCTTCAGGTGTAATTCAAACTCTTGAATCAGATAGTGAATCGATTGGCACTGTGCTTGATGTTATCAAGGGCATTGCAGAGCAAACCAATCTGCTGGCGCTGAATGCTGCAATTGAGGCGGCACGAGCAGGAGAGCAAGGGCGTGGATTTGCAGTGGTTGCAGAAGAGGTAAGAACACTGGCGAGCCGTACACAAGAATCCACTTTGGAGATACAGGAGATGATTGAGCGTATTCAGGCCAGCGCAAGAAGTGCTGTAAATGTGATGAAAGGTGGAAGCTCTCAAGCAGGCGAAAGTGTGGAGCAAGTGGCAATGGCTGAAGGGTCATTGAAAGCCATTATGGATGTAATTGACAGCATTCATGAACTTAATGCACGAACAGCAAGTGCCGCAGAGGAGCAAAGTGCTTCTGCGGAGCAAATTAAAAATAATATTGTTGCGATAGGTAATATTACAGGTCAAGCGACTACGATAGCCGAGCAAACTGCGCAGAGCGGTGGAAAACTGGTCGATTTAACAAAAGACCTTAATGCACAATTTGAGCACTTTAAGTCGTAGAGTCAAACCTGTGTATAAATTGAGCGGTGATGGAATCCATTGTTTCAACATGTTGATAAAACCAGGGCATGACGGTCTCTTTAATAAATTGTTTTAATGAAGGTCGAGAATGTTCGGTTTCCCAGTTGGTAACTGCATTTTCAAGCAAATTTATCACTTGATCATGCTCACCTTTATGCATTGGGTACGGTGGAAAGTTGATACGCTGCATTTCACTTTCTTCATGGGAGAAGTGTTCAACGGTATGTTTGAATAATTGAGCCATAATATGACTGATTTTTTCGTCGGATTCATTTTCCAGTGCAGTATCTAGCTGGATGATCAGCTTAACAAAATCAGCATGATCCTGGTTCATGAAATCAATGGCGACTGTTATGGGAAGTTGCATGGGGTAGCCTGAAAAGTAGCATTAAGAAGGTTGAGTTGGATATATATATTTGTGATTTTTAATCATTGTCATTTTGACAAAATATGGCTGTCATGAAAAGATGTATTTGAAATGCATCTTGAAGTGTGTTTTATTTAGGGATTGTTTTTTAAGGCTTTTATTACATAAATGGAGAGTAAATAATGAGCAATGCAAGTCTGTTTGAAAAATTGGGTGGTGAAGCGGCGGTTGATGCAGCAGTTGACATTTTCTACCGTAAAGTCCTTGGTGATGACAGAATCAGCCACTGGTTTGAAGGGATTGATATGGATAAACAGGCCGTTAAGCAAAAAGCTTTTCTGACTTATGCTTTTGGTGGCCCTAATAATTATACAGGAATGGATATGCGTAAAGGGCATGCTCATCTGGTGGAAAAAGGTTTGGGCGATAAAGATTTTGATGCTGTTGTTGAGCTTCTTGGAGCTACATTAAAAGAGTTGGGTGTGACGGATGATCTTATATCAGAAGTTGCAGCAACAGCTGAAGCAACACGCAATGATGTATTAGGTCGGTAAGAGTTTAAGAGGTTGCTACACAATGTCGAAAGTGGGTTATGAAGGCCAGGTTTATGAAGTTCTTGATGATGAATCTGTTCTTCAATGTTTGCATCGCAATCGTGTAGCAATTCCCTCATCATGTGGCAGTGGTATTTGCCAAAGCTGCTTGATGCGTGTGACGGAGGGTAAAGTTCCTGAAAGTTCACAAAAAGGTCTTAAAAAAAGTCTGAAAAAGAGAGGTTACTTTCTTGCCTGCATCTGTAGGCCTGAAGGTGATCTTGAAGTCGCTTTGGCGGGCGATGAAATCGTTCACCGAATTGCTGTTCGTGTTGTTGATAAACATAAAATGAATGATCAAATTTTAAGATTGCGCCTGGAGTGCCTGGAGAGTTTTGAGCATAAAGCCGGGCAGTTCATTAATTTGCATCGTTCTGATGGTTTGTCTCGAAGCTACTCTATTGCAGATTCATTGCCCGATAATATATTGGAGCTCCATGTCGAATATTTGTCTGGTGGCAAAATGAGTACCTGGATTCACAATGAGTTGCAGGTTGTCGATTTGTTGGAAATTGATGGGCCTCATGGTGATTGTTATTATTCAGCGAATGATCAAAAACAGAATTTGCTACTTATTGGTACGGGCTCAGGGTTAGCTCCATTAGTGGGTATTCTTCATGATGCATTGTCACAAGGGCATCAAGGCAATATTCATCTGTTTCATGGGGTGCTTGATTTCAGCAGGCTCTATATGGTTGATGAATTGAGCCAGTTAGCTGATACACATGATAATGTTTTTTATACACGATGCATTTCAGGTGATGTTGTGCCTGATGGTTGTTATGCGGGGTTTGCCAATAGTGCAGCTCTAGAGCAGTATTCCAGTCTGGCAGGTTGGCGACTGTTTCTTTGTGGTCATCCGGATATGGTAAAAGATACCAGGAAAAAAGCTTTTCTTGCTGGAGCCTCACTGCAAGAAATTTATAGTGATCCTTTTGAGTTTAGTCGCTGATTTTACGTAATTCACGAACTACATCCGTATGCGCCAGCATACCTACCAAGCGTTGTTTATGATTCAATATGGGAATATGACGAATACCCTTTTCTTTGAAGATTGAAAAAGCATTCGCAACAGGTGCATTTTCCTGTAAAGTAATCACTGGTGTCGTCATTAGTTGGCCAGCCACTTCAGGTTTGTTTGAGGTGAGTTCACAGGTCTGTTTGACTACTCTTTTTAGACGCTCCTCAATACTTTTTTCATGATATTTATTGGCTTCTTTTATGAAGTCACAGACAGTGATGATGCCATTGATTCGTCCAGATTTATCAATGACAGGGATACTGCGGACTTTGTGTTCTTGCATGAGTGACCAGGTTTCATTCAGACTACTGCCAAACTCTACGGAAATGACCTTATCTGCCATAATATCCTTACAGGCTTTTGTTTCCAGTTCACGTTTGTGAGAAAGCAAAATTGCATTTGTATAAATACTGTTCAAATCTGCAATAGAAACATCAATGTAAACATTGATATCTTGCAGTGCCTTGTTCAAATCATCTTTTGAAAAAGGCACTAAATTTGAGAAGTCACTTTTTTTACTACCTTCGTTATCAAAAACAAAGATTAGTTTTTTTGTTTTGTGCCTCCTGGCGAGTATCAATCGTGTCAACCAAATTGCGATCGCCATAATCAACACATTCAGGCCAACAGGTACCAGCACGTAAAGATACCCTAGAGCATGAATTTGATCCCCGCCAATGACAGCGACTAATGCAGCAGCGCCCCCCGGAGGGTGCAAGCAGCTCAATTCATGCATCACAAAAATAGCCAGGCCCACAGCTAAAGCGCTGGCCAGAAACAGGTCAGGAACCCATTGAGCACAGGTGACACCCACAATGGCTGATACCAGGTGCCCACCTACAAATGGCCAGGGTTGGGTTAATTGGCTATGTGGCGCAGCATAGAGCAGTACCGCAGCAGCTCCCATAGATGCGACCACAAAAGGTAATCCAGCACTCCCTACAAAATAGTGACTGACCCATGTAACCAGGCCAATACCAATCATCGCCCCTAATGAAGATAAAAGCACTTCACCCTGGGATTGCCGTGGTGGTATTTCACCAAAAACAGATTGTTTTAATTTTATTAGAAGGTTCACTCAATATTGACTTGAATTGATGTATTGAATGGTTAAGTTATCGTCATTTATTGCCGTAATTAAAGCTACGCTTTTAGGAAAATGGAATAAATTCAGTACATGAGTGCATGGAGTGCAACAGTTGGCTAACTTTTTTATTAAGCCTGCGATCAGGGTTAATGCTACGTTCAAGCTTTTACCTAAGGTGCTGCTGTTGGCTGCAATTATGTTCGGTAGTACCGTAACTTTGAGTTATTTGATTAATGATCAGTATCAGAAGCAGATTGATATACTAAAATCAAAGGGATCAGACTCGATTGATCATGTAATACAGACGAATCTGACATCTCAGATTATGGAAATTGAGAACAAACGCCTTGATGTGCTTCTGTTTTCAGGAGTAACTTTTGGCTTGTTTGTTTACATCTTGATGGGCTATTACCTGGGCACAATACGAGCTGTCAATGATCTGAAAAAAAGTAGTCATGCCATTGCTGATGGAGATTTATCACAGCACTTCACATCATCAATAAATGATGAAATGGGCACGTTATATGGTGATTTGGAAGGGATCGCTACAGAGTTTGAACGTGCCATTAGTGAAATTACTGAATCAGCCGCTGAAGTGCAAAGTGCAGCTACTGAACTGTCAGTAGCGGCTCAGCGAGAAGTTAAAAATTCCCGTCAGCAGGTTCAGTCTGTTTCAGAAATTACTTTAACCATAGAGATGGCAGCGGCAAAAAGCCGTGATATTGCAGATCAGGCTGAGGATGTTAAAACAGCGGTTAACCATACTGATCAGCTTGCAGGTGAGGGAGGTGAAGTTGTCATTAAATCCATTGAAAGTATACAGCAAACGTTTGAATCCGTTGAAAACTCAGAGAATTTATTAGCAACGCTGGGTGATCGCTCTAAAGAGATCAACAAGATCATTGATGTCATTCAAGAGATCGCGGCACAAACTAATTTACTTGCACTTAATGCCGCGATTGAGGCGGCGCGTGCAGGTGAGTATGGGCGTGGATTTGCAGTAGTTTCTGAAGAAGTGCGCCGTCTTTCACAGCGCACCCATGATGCAACAGCGCAAATTACCATTATGGTGAATGCAATCCAGGAAGAGATTTCAAACAATATTTCAAGTATGGAAACAGTTCATAAAAATATTGTGAAAGGTGTGAAATGGGGAAATAAGGCTGGTGAACATTTAGAGCAAATCAGAACAAATGCCAAGAACACTTCTAATGTGATGCATAAAATTACGGAAGCAATACTGAAGCAGAGTGAAGAGTCTCAAGATATTGCGAAACATATTGAAACGATCAATCAGGCAACTATTGCAAATGGTGCAGCATTTGATGAAACATCAGTCACATCAGATTATCTGAAAGCACTTTCAGGGCATATGGTTGATGTGATTCCGAACGCTAAAGTGCTTCCGTCCATAACAGCGGAAGAGCAAAAAATTGTACTTTTTTAGTGCTATCAAATGGGAGGTGCTGTGATGATTTTAACTTCGTCTGTCATCATTATAAGTGCTGTTTTTGGTTTGATTGTTGCGGCTGTTCAGTGCCGATATTCAGATTTATCTATTCAGCGTCAGCGCAAAGGTCTTGAAACAATTGTAGATATTCGTAAATTGATTGAGTTAATACCTCAGCATAGAGGTATGTCTAATGCATTGTTGAATGGTGATGATTCTTTTAAAGATAAAATTATCTCTGTGCAAAGCCAGGTGGAGAAATGCATTCAAGTGGTTGAGCAGTCGAGCAATATTAAAGGGCAGTTGCAGCGTTGGAATAAAATCAAATCAGACTGGAGCTCATTAAAAAATAACTATGCAGGCTTGTCTGTGCCTAAAAGTTTCCAGCAACATTCTGATCTAATTAGTGAGGTACTTTATTTGCTGGTGGATGTTGCGAATGATTCCGGGGTTTATTTTCATAAAAATAGAGAGTGCCGTGCCTTGACACTTGGGCTGTTTTATCATTTGCCTATGATGATTGAACTTACTGCGCGTGCGCGAGGTGTGGGAACAGGTGCTGCTGCGCAGAATAAAATTATTATATCTACACGGATTAAACTACAATTTTTGCACAAACGAGTAAATAAAAGCCTGGAAGCGATTCATGCTACGCTGATTCAGTCGCTGAAAGGTGATAGCTATCAAGGGAAATCACCCGAGATGCTTATTACTGAGGGGCTTCAACCAACCTATTTTTTTATGCACACTCTTCAGGGAAGTATATTGGGAGAGAATGGAGTAACGATCAAGCCTTCTGACTATTTTGATATAGGTACGTCGGCTATTACAGAGAGCTTTAAGCTGTTCGATACGTTGTTGCCGATTATTAAAAAATATTCATGTCAGGATGAACTGATATTAAAGCGCCAGTTAAAATGGCTCTGGTTTTTTGGTTTTATTGTTACCGGGGCGATTCTCTTTTTTTTGCTGGTTTGATTACCCCAAACGCCCATCTACGCGCCGCATGACCCAAATAGGTGCATAAATAAAAACAGTGCAAATGCGGTAACCTATAATATTTTGGGATATCTCTATCTGTTTCATCTCGTTGTCATCGATAACTTTTTGAAGTCAAAATATTGCAATGTTGCGAACCCAATAAAATTTGAAAGGTTTCGTTGTTGCCCATCAACTGCCATTTTTATTGTCAGGGGTGCTATACCTGAATTATCGGGCAAAGTGACTGGTAGCTTATGATTATGCTATAATTATTTGTCATAAAATTGTAGGTGATTTATTATGCGAGCCACACTGAATATAGATGATAATACTTTACATGATGTTATGTCTTTTACGGGTAAGAGCAATCGTTCAGAAGCTGTTCGCATTGCTTTACAAGAATATTTGAAGCAGCAAAAAAAGAAAAAACTACTGGCAATGCGAGGTGAAGTAGATATTGAAGATAATTGGCAAGCCTTGAGGGAGTTGGAAAAGGTTAAATAATGTATAATAAGATACTGTTTGATACTTGTGCGTGGGTTGATTTTTTACGATTAAAAGATGGTGTATTGGGCGATTATGTTTCTCTTGCGATTGAGCGAGACCAGGTTGTTCTATGTGGCGTAGTGATTGCGGAACTACTACAAGGAGCAAAAGGGGAAAAAGAGCAGCGGCAACTGGAGTTTCTGTTTACAAATATCGAAATATTACCCATAGAAGAATCGACCTGGTTTGCCGCTGGCAAAGCACTCCAGAAATTACGGAGTAACGGCATCACTTTGCCTTTATCAGATGCTGTTATTGCTATGGTAGCAATAACACATAATGTGCCGGTTTTAACAATTGATAAACATTTTAAACATCTGTCTGTTGAGCTGGTTGGATTTTAACACATCTATCTGTAGTACCCTTCTAATTGAGGCTGTAATTAAATTAATGTTACCCCAAACGCCCATCTACGCGCCGCATGACCAAAATAGGCGCATAAATAAATAAAAACAGTGTAAATGAGCTCACCCATAATATTTGCGATATGCCGATCCATATTGTGTAGTGACCGGGAAAGAGTAGTGGCAAGATAACCCTGATGATCGATCCGGCCAATAATAGTATCAGGCTAAAAATTAATAGCTTGGGTGGCTCCGCAATATTTCTACCTGTATGACCTAGTGAGACACGAGCCATCATACCCATTGTCATCATGCCGATCCCTCCCATTGCAAATGCGTGTATCGCAATGCTGGCAGTTAAATCTGAAAATAGAGAGAGTGCAGTTAATAAAAACCCCAAAATCAGAAATATGTAAGCAAGGTAGAGAATCCAGAGGAGTGGTTTTTCCCAGATTCCAGCGGTGTACCACCCCCATAGTCTAATGCAGTGCAGCACAAATAAAATGACAGCAAGCAAAGCGGTGATAGTATCGAAAGTGGTGAAGCTGGCTGTAATCCAGAATATAAAGAATAGCACCAGGCTTGAAATATCCAGCCATTGCCAATTTTTAATCTTAACAGGGTAACTGACTCCTTTTTCAATGAAAAATGGAATCACTCGCCGACCTAACATGAGAATCAGGCCAATAATCAGATAAAGGCCAGACATTAAACCTTGTTGAATACCATTCTCAATAAGCCCTGCATTGCCAAGATAAAAAAGAACGTTACTAAGCAGTATGAGTATTAGTTTGGCGATAATACCCAGTTGTTTACGATTTTTGGTTTTGATGATAGGGGATGTGAGTGCGACAATTAAAATCAGTAAAAATAGGCAATCCAGTACAGCAATAATCTCAATGGGCGTTTGAGTTAAAGTTAAAATTCGAGTGGTAGCCCATAGTGTAAAGAGCCATGCCAGTTGGTAGCCATGTAGAGTTTGAATACCTGTCCAGTTTTTAACCGCAGTGAGTAGGAAGCCAGCAATAACGGCAAGACTATAACCATAAATCATCTCATGAGCATGCCAAGTGGTTGCGGGTAAGCCAGCAAGTCCGAGGTTCCAGTCCAGTAGGTAGATTCCCAACCATACCGTCATAGCCAAAATAGCAAATGCAGCCGCTCCCAGAAAAAATGGACGAAAGCCCAGATTAAATAGAGCAAATTTGGGAATGTTACGTGCAGGTGGTTCGATATTAATAAGCATCACTGGATTCTAACCCAAATCTTCGTTAATTTCGCTGGCATAATTTCATTAAAAAGAAAATATGAGCTTGCAATTTTTGTAATATCCCTTCATCCTAAAGACTGTTTCGACTGTAAATTCAAGCAATCAAAGCTGTTGGATTATTATGCAAAGAATTATTGTAATGAATTCCAAGGGCGGATGCGGTAAAACAACCATCGCAACCAACTTGGCAAGTTATTACGCGTCGAAAGGACTCCATACCGCGTTATTTGATTATGATCCGCAAGGGTCAAGCACAGAATGGCTTCGTCAACGGTCTGTTGATATGCCTGAAATCTACGGAGTAGTGGGGTATCGAACCCGCACTACTCAAAGTAGTACACGAGCCTGGCAGCTTAAGGTTCCTCCTGATACCCAGCGCATTGTGCTGGATATGCCAGGCGGGATTAAAGCGCATGAGTTATCTGCTCACGTCAAAAATATTAATGCCGTGATTATCCCGGTGCTACCTTCTTCCATTGATATGGCTGCAACAGCTCGCTTTGTGCGAGAGCTGATGTTTGCAACACGGTTACGTACCAATAAAACACCTCTCTTTCTGGTCGGAAATCGTGTTCGTCGACGTGCCGATACATTTCATAAGCTTAAAATATTTTTGGATGACCTTTTAGATGACCTGAATATCCCAGTATTGATTAATTTAAGGGACAGTCTGGACTATGTGCGAGCGGCGGAAACAGGTATTGGCATTCATGAGATGAGATGCCAGTCTGTTCAACATGAGCGGGCGAGCTGGGATGAGATGGTAGGTAAAATTGATGCGGTTTTAAAGCTATCAAACGCTAATAATGCAGCTCTTTATGGGTAAGCTGGGTATTTTAACCCAGCTTTATAATATGCTCTAAACTTTAAAATTTGTATACCAATCCCAGAGAAAAGGCGCTTGGACTACCGCCTTTAATTGTTTTAACTTCGTCTCCGTGACCACCATCGACAGCCTGGAATTTAGCATTGGTATCATTGTTTGTGGCACCATAAGCGACATAGACCTCAGCTTTTTTATCCAGTTTGTGGAAGACACCCAGACCAACTTTGGTGGTTCCGGTATCGACTAGGTTTTCAGCACTATCAACGACAATGTATTGCGCTCGAAGATCCGTGTAGCCTGTAAATTTCCACTTCCAGTTCAAGCCGTAGGCGCTGCGTTTCCACTGATCGACATTGTCGGAGCTGATATCTTCATAAATGGCACCTAATTGATGGTCGCCGAGATCGTATGCTGCTGCTATGCGAAAGGCTGAACCGTCCTTCATTTTGCTATGCTTTTTCCATCCTTCGTAAGCTGCTGATAGTTTCAAATCGTTGAATTTCCACCATACGCCTGCGCCAAACATAGAGCTGTCGTTATCATCAACAGTACTGGACTGGCTTTCAGGATCGACAGCATACATGGTCTGGATTTTGAGTGAATCGTTTTTGAGCTGGTACATCAGTGAGTTGTTAGCGCGTTCGTTGAGTTGGTTGCCATCAAGGTAGCCTGCGCCGAGTACGGCTCGACGTTCACCCACTGAGTCACCGAATAAGCCCCATTTACTAGCGACAGATTTAAAAGGAGTGTCATAGACGCCCACACGCAGACTGTGAATGCCGCTGGCCAGACCGACATAACTGTTACGGTCAGCAAAGTTGCCTTTGGAACCGTCATCCCAGCGCACTTCCTGTTCAGCCTGCCAGAAGAGTTGCATACCATTTTCCAGTGGCAGTTTACCCTTGAAACCGATTCGTGAGGAGTTGCTGGAAATACTCATGCCATCATTGGTGTTTGCCGGGTCATCCCGGTTACTGCGATCAATAGAAACATGCAGCTTTCCGTAAATTTCCAGTTTTTCACCGGCAACCTGGGCAGCGCCCGCAGTCAATGGTGCGGCCATTGCAGCAGTTACCGCTAATGCAATCAGATTTTTTTTCACTTGCTTGCCTCTTTTAAATTATAAGTCTTGTTAATATGTAAATCATGAAATTTCAGGTCATAACATACTCGACCTTGAATGAAGATTTTATGTAAATTTTGTGACGTTTTGATGACAGCCTGAGAAGGTTGAAATGATCATAGATAAACCTCATTTGGTCAGTTTTCAGACGTATCAATGTACTGTATTTATATGTTGAACAGGTTGTTTTATAAAAAATGGTTGCATTTCCACTCATTGCTGCTATAAATACGATCGTCATTTTAAAACATAGTTTTTTTATCAACAATAACTCGGAGAGTTACTTTAATGAATAAGAGTATGATCACCGTGGCTGTCGCGACTGCACTTGCCGCACCGATGAGCCTTAGTGCCGCCGAATCCAAGTTTTTTGGTTATTCACAAATTACTGCAGCCGTAGGTGATGGGGGGGCAGCTGACGCAGATGCTGATGGGTTACGTTTCGGTGCTGATAGCATTCGTATCGGTTACAAAATTAAACATGATAAAGCTTGGGGAAAGTTGCAGCTGGATTTCAATAAGACTGATAATTCCGGTTATAGTAAAACAAAAATTGGCGTGCCTGAAATTATCAAGGATGCCGTTGTGGGTTATAAACTTAGTAAAGCGGCTAAGGTCAGAGCTGGTGTTTTCAAAACGCCTGTTGGTATGGATTTTAGCATCGCCAGTAAACAGCTGGATATTACCAAGCGTGGTATGGATAAAGGTCTGGTGCTGGAACGTGCTGCGGGCTTGATGGTCAGTGGCCGTAATTTAAGTGGTTTTGGTTACGACTTTGGTGTTTTTAATCCTGCGGGGCGCTCCAGTGCCGCACCTAAGGGAACAGCGGGTGATGCTGCGGCCTACGCGGGGCGATTGATGTATGACATAGATGAGAGTTTACATCTTGAAGTATCTTATGGCTCCAGCACTTCGGACTCTGATTCTACCTACGAAGATTATTCCGTGGTGGGTGTAGCAGGTTCTTACAAAACAGGTGCCATGACTTTCAAAGCTGAGTATATTGCGGGCAGTAATGTTAAGGGAGATAAAGGCAAAGATGAAAGTGTTGGTTATATACACGCAGGTTACAGCATTAACAAAATGAATGAAGCTGTTGTCCGTCACTATGTAGCCAGCAGTGAGTATAAAGATTCTGATACCAGCTTAGGCAACACTTACATCGGCTGGAATATCTTTTTGGCTGATAAAAAGCAAAATGCCCGCATTCAGCTGAACTATGTTGTGGCTTCTGGTGATAAAGAGAAGTATGAAGGCTATGCAATAAAGGGTTACAAAGATAATGTGTTTCTCGCACAGTTTCAGGTGGGTTTCTAAGTCTCTCCAGATCAGGAGCTGATCACAGTTCCTGCTAATTTTTTTAATACCCCCGCCCGCTTGTGGCGGGGGTGTTTATCAAAACTTCAAGGTATAGCGCGCATAGAGATCACGATCTATCCGCTTTTCAGGTTTGTCAGTTCTCTGCTTGATATCGGTGCGATAACGTAGGCGTATTTCGATGCGCTGTCGTTTGTCCAGACTCCAGCGGTAACGTGTTTCAAACAGGTTTTGATTGCTTTTGAAGTCCGGTGATAACAGCCAGCCCCCTTCTGCTCTTGCCAGTACGATACCCAGGCTATGGTTTGGCATAATATCGATAAAGTTAAATGTCACTTGTGTGGCTTTACCCCCTGTATTACCTGAAGTGCCCAAATTTAGTGCGCTGAGTGTTGGTGTATTGGGTGCGTAACCTAATTCACCACCAAGCAAAAACTTCATGCCATTATTTCCCATGGGCCACTGTGCAGCCATGCGGCCGACAACGGCGAGGTAGTTATCAGTTTTATCTGAGGTTGCTCCATCCGTTTGAAGCGCAGCGGGAAGGTAGGTGATATCTAACCCCTGCTGAACAATAGTGGCTTTTTTATCAAGTTTTTCATAAGCAATAAAATAGCTTGCTCGACTGCTGCTATCTGTAAAATCGAGCGGCAGGCGGCGTACTTCCGTGGCACCATCCGCAGGGTTGTATTGCAGAATCGCGTGGGTCGTCCAGCCATTTGTACCTTTGTGTTTGAAATAAAGGCCATCGGTCCAGGCAATGTCGGTATTGGGGCTATTATTACGATCCAGCGACTTTTTGGCTACTCCGGTCAGTTCAAATTTGGTCTGCATACGACCTGCACGTAAGCTCCAGCGGCCTTGCTTGTAGTTGACCCAGGCTTCATCCAGTGTCGATTGCCCCATTTTCAGGCCATCCTTTCCTGGTGTAATGCCAGAATAAAGCTTGAAGTGAGCGTCATTCTTGCCTTCCATACTGGTGTAACGACCGGCAAAACGTAACCGGGCAGTGAATGATTCATTGATATTGGCATGTACGCCGGGCCGCAGCCTGAGTCGCCACTCATGCTTGCTTGAGCTGCTGTTGTCACGGTCATCTCTGTGGATAGCATAATATCCCGTTCTGGCATCACCGATCATACTAAAAACGTCGTTGAACGGTATTGTAGCGTGTGATGTTGCCTGTAACGATAAGGTGCAGACCGAGATCAATGTAGCAGTTGCCAGTTTTAGAGCCATATTTTAAATTCCTGAGTTACTGGGTTATCAAGCGTAGATCGCCATCAAATATTTGTCTTTGACCTGTTTTAGTGCGTTTAGCGCTGCATTTTGTAGCACTCTCCTTGAGAAATAACAAGTTAAATTAAAAAGTTCTTTATAATCAATAGATAAAGTATCTGGCATGCTTTTTGTATAACAGCATGCTGTTGTTTAATTAACTGAAGATGGCTGTAACTCTGATGATGGAAAATAGTAGATTTAATGTTTTCGCCTTAAATAAAGCGAATATCCGAATCCTGCATTACACCTGGTTTGCTTTTTTTATGACCTTTGTTGTCTGGTTAGGATTGGGCCCGATGATGCCTTTCATAAAAGAGGCACTGGGGCTGACTGATCAGCAGGCCAAGGTTCTGTTGATCCTTAATGTAGCTATGACCATTCCGGCTCGCATTATAGTGGGTATGCTGGTGGATAAACTGGGGCCACGCATCATGTACACCAGTATTTTGGTGCTAGGGGGCTTGATCAGTATCGCTTTTGCATGGGCTAACAGTTACGAGCAATTGGCTTTGCTGCGTTTTCTTTGTGGTTTTATTGGTGCAGGTTTTGTTGTAGGAATTCGTATGATTGGCGAATGGTTTCCTGCGAGGCAGACCGGTTTAGCGCAAGGTATTTACGGTGGTTGGGGTAACTTTGGATCTGCCGGAGCTGCCATGACGCTACCCTTTATTGCAGTCAGCATGGGGGATACAGATGGTTGGCGTTATGCGATTACATTTGCGAGCATCGCGGCCATTATTTATGGTGTAGTGTACTATTTTACTGTTAGTAATACGCCTAAAGGTTCCACTTATTTTAAACCCAAAAAAATGGGTGCGATGGAAGTGACCAGTCCCGGGGATTTGTTACTTTATATTCTAATGAATATACCTCTGTATCTGGCTCTGGCGGTATTGACCTGGAAGTTGTCTCCTGAAAATATGGGATTGATTAATGCTGCGACAACCTATTTCATTTATATAACATTGGCGGTTGTTTATCTGATTCAGATCTGGAAAATATGGCATATTAATAGCCATATCTTGAAAAAACCTGTGCCTGAATTGCATCGTTATAAATTTAAGCAAGTTGCCATTCTGGACTGGGCCTATCTTGTTACTTTTGGTACAGAACTGGCGGTGGTTTCCATGTTGGCAATGTTTTATGTTTCGTGGTTTGATATTCCCAAAGTGACAGCGGCTTTATTGGCCGGTATTTATCCCTTTATCAATCTGGTTGCACGCCCAGGTGGTGGTTGGGTTAGTGACAGAATTGGCCGTAAGCTGACCTTGATTATTGTTTTTGCAGGTATTACTACAGGTTTTTTGATTCTTGGTCTGGTGGAAAAAAGCTGGCCGGTATGGGTGGTCGTGGGCATAACTATCATTGCTGGCATTTTTTCCAAGGCAGGTTCCGGTGCTGTATATGCAATGGTGCCGCTGATACAGCGTCGTATGACGGGGCAGATTGCAGGTATGGCAGGTGCTTTCGGTAATGTAGGGGCTGTGATGTTTTTGACTGTGAACTCATTAGTGGATTACGATCAGTTCTTTCTGTTTATTGGTATTGTTTCCGCGATTGTTTTTGCACTGATCATACTCTTTTTAGAGGAGCCTAAAGGCCAGATGGTCGAGACTATGCCTGATGGTACTGTGCAGATGATTGATGTGGATAAATAATAGTATTTAAAACGGCTTTGTTTAAAAAACAGGAACTGTAACCAATGGCTGCAGAATTAAAAATAAAAGTAGCTGGGTATAGTGATATTGGCCCTAAAGATGAAAATCAGGATGATTTTAATTATTGTCATCCAGAGGGTGATGTCCTGCGTTTTAAAGGCGTTGTCGGTGTCATTGCCGATGGTGTGAGTAGCAGTGATTACGGCGGCGAGGCTGCGCGCACCAGTGTTAAAAATTTTATTGAGGATTATTACAGCACACCCGATAGCTGGACAGTTAAAAAGTCAGCGCAAAAAATACTTGTGGCATTAAATTCATGGCTGTTTCGCCAAGGTCAGGATGAAAGCAGCACGATGAAAGGGTTGGTGACAACCTTTTCATCCATTGTGTTTAAATCGACACAAGCCTATCTGTTTCATATTGGTGATTCCCGTATCTATCGTTTGCGTGATGGTGGTCTTGAGCAGCTAACACGGGATCACATGGCTGATATGGGGGGAGGCCGTATTTATTTGAGTCGAGCCTTGGGAGTCGATAACCATCTTGAGGTGGATTGCCGTGGAATTGATCTGCGGGTTAAAGATACCTTTCTTTTAACCACGGATGGGGTTCATGATTTTGTTGATCACGATTTAATGTGTGAAATCGTATCAGAGGCAACTCCTGTCGCTGAGCGGGCACAAAAGATTGTGGAAAAAGCACTGGCTAATAAAACACCCGATAACGTGACGGCATTAATTTTTGAAGTTGAAAGTTTGCCGGAAGAGACGGAAGAGGAGGTTTTTCAAAAATTAACCAGGCTGCCATTTCCACCAGATTTGCAGCCAGGAATGATTATTGATGGTTTTAAAATTCTGCAGACTATTGCCGAAAGTGCGCGGGGGCAGGTTTATTTAGCCGAAGACAGTGCGAATCAGACCAAAATTGTTTTGAAAACACCTTCGGTTAACTATGAGGATGATCCAACCTATCTGAATGGTTTTATTCAAGAGCAGTGGGTGGGGCAGCGAATCAATCATCCAGGGGTGATGAAACCTTATATCTCTGGACGTCATAGAACCTGTCTCTATTTCAAAACTGAATATATTGAGGGGCAAAACCTTAAAGAGTGGATTCAAGAGAACAGTGAACCGCTATTATCTGAGGTTAGGCCGATTGTCGAACAGATCATTCAGGCGCTACGTGCTTTTCATCGTCAGGATATGGTTCATCAGGATTTGAAGCCTGATAACATCATGATTGATACTTCAGGTCGAGTGAAAATTATTGATTTTGGCTCGACCAAGGTGGCAGGTATTACTGAAATTACTTCAGTGATCAACCCTGACCACCCAATGGGGACGCTCAACTATACTGCGCCTGAATATATGATGGGTGAACAGGGAACGAATCGATCTGATATTTTTTCGTTAGGTGTGATTGTTTATGAAATGTTAACAGGTCACCTGCCCTATAAAGAAAAAAATATCAATAGTTTCAAACTGCGCAGTTATAGCGATATGAAATATATTCCGGCACGTAAGTGGCGGCTTGATATTCCTGAATGGGTGGATGCTGCACTTAAAAAAGCGGTCGCTCCCAATCCAGCGGATCGCTATGGCTTGCTTTCAGAGTTTTTATACGATTTTAAAACACCAAAAAGAGATGTTAATGGTGCTGATTTTCAGCCATTGCTTCAGCGTAATCCGCTGCTTGTATGGCAGGGCGTTGCGGCGGGTTGTTTTGTACTGTGGTTAGCGACTTTGTGGTGGTTTTTGTTGAGGTCGTGAAGGTGCGCGCTATGGCACGGGAACCTTTTCTACCAGGCGCTTAATGGCTTGTTTGCAGGTGATGCTTTCAGTGCGTGCCGCAAAGCTGAGCGCAATACGGTGGTTGAGTATGTCGTAAGCCAGGTCGATAATATCAGCCGGTTCAACAAAGTCACGACCATGCAAATAAGCGCGTGCACGGCTGGCGTGTGCCAGTGCCAGAGTGGCTCTTGGAGATGCACCACGTTCAATCCAGGCCGATACTTCATCATCCCATTGCTCTGGAGTTCGTGTTGCATTAACTAATGTGACAATGTAACGCTCCAGCATTTCATCGATATAAATAGCATTAATTTTATCGCGGACTTCTAAAAGCTGATCAGGTGTCAGGCTGGCTTCTATTTTAGATGTTGCAGGCTCACACAGCTGCTGGTTGTGTTGTTGTAAAATTGTTAGCTCATGATCCGCTGTGGGGTAGGTAAGTTTAAACTTCATCAAGAACCGATCAAGCTGTGCTTCGGGCAGTGGGTAAGTACCTTCTTGTTCAATTGGATTTTGTGTGGCCATGACCATAAAGACAGGAGGCAGCTTGCGAGTTGTACCACCTACGGTGACTTGCCGTTCCTCCATAGCTTCCAGTAGTGCAGATTGCACTTTGGGGGGCGCACGATTGATTTCATCAGCCAGGATGATTTCATGAAAGATTGGACCTTTTATAAACTGGAATTGGCCTTCTTGTGGAATAAAAATATCACTGCCGGTGATGTCACCTGGAATCATGTCGGGGGTGAATTGAATGCGCTGAAAGTGCAGCGCCATGCTGTGAGCCAGAGTGCGCACGGCTGTCGTTTTGGCAAGCCCTGGAGGGCCTTCGACTAAAATATGTCCACCAGTGAGTGCGGTAATCAGTAGCCGTTCCAGCAGTGTGCTCTGGCCAATGATCTGTTGCTCCAGGTGACCTTGAAGTGCGGTGAAATACTCTCTCATGGGGGGATTTATTCACTCAATGCGGCGAGTTGGTCAGCTTGGTATTCATTCACTAACGGGTCAATCACCTGGTTTAAGCTGCCTGAGATAATTTCATCCAGTTTATAGAGTGTCAGATTGATTCGATGGTCAGTGATGCGGCCTTGTGGAAAATTGTAGGTGCGAATTCGTTCAGAACGATCACCACTGCCAACAAGGCTGCGGCGTGTTTCGGCTTGTTCGGTATCAAGTTTATCTTGCTGTGCGGACAAAAGTCTGGCTGAAAGCAGTGACATGGCACGAGCACGATTTTTGTGCTGTGAGCGCTCATCCTGACACTCTACAACGGTACCTGTGGGCAGATGCGTTAAGCGAATTGCCGAGTCTGTTTTATTGACGTGCTGTCCGCCTGCACCTGAGGCGCGGAAGGTATCTACACGTAAATCGGCTGGATTTATGACGATTTCATCAAGTTCATCAGCTTCAGGCATAACTGCGACGGTACAGGCTGAAGTGTGAACCCGGCCTTGTGACTCAGTGCTGGGAACTCGCTGTACCCTATGTGCGCCCGACTCAAATTTTAGTCGTGAATAAGCGCCTGCTCCGACAATACGTGAGATGATCTCTTTGTAACCACCGTGCTCGCCTTCATTACAGCTGATAATCTCAATTTGCCAGCGCTCTGTTTCAGCATATCGACTATACATACGGAATAGATCCCCTGCAAAAAGGGCAGCTTCATCACCGCCAGTGCCTGCACGAATTTCCAGGAAGATATTGCTATTGTCATGTGGGTCGGAGGGCAGTAGCATTTTTTGAAGCTCAAGTGACAAGCTGTCTTGCTGCTCTTTGGCTTGTTTTAGTTCTTCGGCGGCCATTTCTCGCATATCAGCATCGTCATCTGATAGCATTTCTGTGGCGGTTTCAATATTTTCGCAGGCAGATTGGTATTTCAGGAAGCAGTCAACCGTGGGTGTGATCTGAGCGTGCTCTTGTGAAAGCGTTCGAAATTTATTTTGATCAGCAATGGTTTCCGGGTCTGAAAGTAGAGCGTTGATTTCATCTAAACGGTCGACGAGTGTATCCAGTTTTTCAGTAATAGAGGGTTTTAGGGGCATTAGATGTCCTGTTCTTTGATGTCCAGCAGTTCCCGTGCAGCTTGTAATATCTCAGTGCGGCCATCAAAACCGGCTTGGCGCATCTGGGTGCTGGCAGGGTGAATAAGTTTGTTAGTGAGGTTGCGTAAAGCATTTTGTAATACTTTTTCAGGAGCTTCGCCTTTTTGTATCAGACGCAGAGCTTTTGATAGCTCGATATCTCTGAGTCGATCGGCTGAGTTTCGGTAGGCACGTATTGTTGCGACTGCATCCAGTGAACGTAACCAGCCCATGAAGTGGCTCACTTCGGTGTCAATGATCTCTTCAGCTTGTTTTGCGGCTTCCTTGCGTGATTTTAATCCTTCTTCGATAATTTCCTGAAGATCATCAACTGTGTATAAATAAACGTCATCCAGTGTGCCAACTTCAGGTTCGATATCCCGTGGTACGGCGATATCGACCATGAGTATGGGGCGATGTTTACGAACCTTGATTGCACGTTCAACCGCGCCTTTACCTAAAATAGGGAGCTGGCTGGCTGTTGAGGAAATGACAATGTCTGCTTCAGAAAGGTGGGCTGGAATTTCGGCGAGTGTGATGCCATAACCATTAAATTGGTTGGCAAGGTTACGTGCACGTTCAACCGTTCGGTTGGCGACTATGATCCTACCAATACCATTTTCATGCAGGTGGCGTGCCGCAAGTTCAATTGTTTCGCCTGCACCAATCAATAGTACAGTATGTTTTTCAAAGCCTGAGAAAATCTGTTTTGCCAGGTTGACGGCAGCAAATGCGACAGAGACCGGGCTGGAGCCAATGGCTGTATCACTGCGTACCTGCTTGGCAACTGAAAATGTATGTTGGAATAGTCGCCCAAGCAGTGTCCCGATTGAGCCGCTTTGAACCGCAGTGGTGTATGCTGCTTTTATTTGCCCCAAAATCTGCGGTTCACCCAGGATCAGTGAATCCAGACCGCAACTGACTCGTAGCAAGTGTTGTACAGCATATTGGTTGGGGTGAGTGTATAGGTGTGGTGTTATCTCATCTGGTTTTATGTTGTGATAATGGCTAAACCAGTCGATAATAATATCAGCATCACTTGTTTCCCCACAGCAAACAATTTCTGTGCGATTGCAGGTGGAAACTATGACGGCTTCGCTTATTTTAGGATGAGTTGTCAGCTCACGCAAAGCAGAGGGAACATGCTCAGGGGGGAACGCAACGCGCTCACGAATATTAACAGGGGCTGTTTTGTGATTAACGCCAAGGGCAAGTAAAGGCACAACTCATAACCTTGAATCAGTGATTAAAGGGAACTTTTAAAGTATAAAAGTAATAAATTTTAATCAGTATAGCAGAGGTTGATTGACGAAGTAATGCTGAAATTAATCTGTGAATTGTGGTTGAAAGAGGTTTTTTAATGAAGTTTTGGTGCCAGGTTTTTCTGGTTTTTAGTTTGCTTTTAATAGCTGGTTGTGCGACGACTTCTCATCGCACGGATGAAAAGCCGGTAGTTCTTCTGGATGCTTATGCATCGCACAACAATAGGGTGCAGGTAAACTATGAAAAGCAAATCTATCAAGTATTGTTGGCGGAGACTGCCTATCAGCGGGGGCAGTTGCAACGGGCTGTTAACGAATATCTTTCTATAGTACTGGAGAGTAGAAATCCTGCACTGGCGATGCGTGCGTGTTATATGGCGTTGAATGCAGATCAAACAGAGGCTGGTTTGCAGGTGGCTCAGCATTGGGTTGATATTGAGCCTGAAAGTGTGAAGGCCAGATATTTTTTGGCTTTGTTTTACATGCGAAACGGTCAACTTGAGTTAGTGCAGGAGCAACTTGAACATACTCTGTCTATGAAGGAAGATGGTGAAGAGTATGGTTTTTTTGGTGTGGCTGAGCTTTTAATGAGCGAGCTGAATAGTGATGATGCACTATTTGTGATGCAGGAATTTATTGCTGATTACCCGCGTAATGTTGATGCCTTGGTAGCGTATAGTCAGTTGGCTTTGCGTGTGAATGAGCTCGGTGCGGCGTTGTCTGCAATTACGTATGCGCGTAGTTTAAAGCCTGAAAGAGCGGACGCCCTGTTATTGCAGATTCGAATTTTACAAGCCCAGAATGACAATGAAGCGGCACTAAAATATTTATCGCAGGCAATAACCCAATACCCGGATGATCTGAAATTACGTAAATGGTATGCGCAGTTACTAGAGACTTTGGGGCGTGATGAAGATGCTGTTATTCAATTTAAATTGATCGAAGCACAATCACCTCTGGATGGTGACGTTATTTTGTCTTTGGGAGGGCTTGCGTTAAATGTTGGTCGCTGGGAGTTGGCTCAGGATTATATGCAGCGATTACTGGAAATAGGGGTTTATAGTGATGAAGCAAACTACTATTTAGGGTGGCTTGCAGAGCGTAAAGGTGCTTATGCGGAAGCGATTGACTATTACTCTTCAGTCAACTTGGGTGAAGCCTATTTTGATGCACAAATCCGTTTGGCTTATAACACGGCCAGGCAGGGGGATTTGGATGCTGCGAGAGGTTACCTTGAATCGGTAGAGCCTGTAAGTGCTACAGAAGTTGAGCGTATTTTTGTGGTTCAGGGTGAGTTATTACGTGATGCGATGCAGTTTGAAGATGCAATTGAGGTATATGGTCGGGGGCTTAGGCAGTTGCCGGGTAATCATGATCTGTTGTATGCACGAGCAATGGTGGCAGAAAAAGCTGGATATAAAGAACAGATGAAACAGGATCTTGAGGCAATTATTGCTTCAGATCCAAAAAATACTCATGCGTTGAATGCATTGGGGTATGCATTGGTTGAACAAGGTAGGGATCTTGAAAAAGCTAAAGATTATCTGTTGCGAGCTTTGGCATTGGATCCACAAAGCTATTATATTATTGATAGTGTTGGATGGTTGTATTATCGTCTTGGTGAATATGAAAAGGCGGTGAAATATCTGCGTCGAGCCTATGAGCTAGGAGAGGACGCTGAGGTTGCTGCACATCTGGGTGAGGTTTTGTGGGTGACCGGTGAGCATGAAGGTGCGAAATTTATTTGGGATCAAGCATTGAAAAATGCCCCCGAACACAAGGCGCTATTAGGGGTTGTTGAGCGTTTTTTGGCGCAATAATTTTATTTTGAATATTCTGTTTTTAGTTGTTACTGTATTCTTGAGCGGTTGTGCTGTTATGGCTCCTGAAGCGCACTTGAATATTGATAATGAATCTCTTGGATTGACGCATCAAAAGCAGTTGGCGTTATTGCAATCATGGGAATTTGATGGGCGTATTGCAATAAAGGGCGGAGAACAGAATGGCAGCGCATCTCTATTATGGAAGCAAAGTAAAAGTAAATTTGATTTGCGTTTATTGGGGCCATTAGGGCGACAAATGGTGCACGCTAAGGGCGATGATGCTGGTGCTATTGTTGATTTGCCAAAACAAAAAAATCTTTATGTGAAAAATATTGGTGAATTGATAGGTCAAAATGCAGGTTGGGAAGTGCCGGTGGAGCGTTTTCGCTATTGGGTGAAAGGTGCGTTTGCTCCAGGGGAGATTGTGAGTTATCAACTGGATGTTTATGGGCATTTGAAAGAGTTGAGGCAGGATGGGTGGGTGATTACTTATAATCGTTACTCACGTGTGGGTCATATTGATTTGCCCGGTAAAATATTTTTGAGTCGAGAGCCATATAGGGTGCGTATGGTTGTGAATCACTGGGAGATTCATGAATGAGCTGTTTTCCGGAATATTGGCCAGCACCCGCTAAAATTAATCTTTTTTTGCACATTACGGGTCGTCGGGAAGATGGCTATCATATGCTTCAAACAGTATTTCAGTTTGTGGATTATTGTGATTTGATTGGTTTTGATGTTCGTAATGATGGGATTGTTCGGTGTGTTACGCCGCTGTCTGGGGTGCCATCAGATGATAATTTAATGGTTCGTGCTGCACGTTTATTAAAAGAAAAAGCAGGCTGTGACCATTGTGGTGTTGATATTAATATTGATAAAAAATTACCTATGGGTGGTGGTTTGGGCGGAGGAAGTTCCGATGCCGCAACGACTTTGGTGGCGCTTAATCAGTTGTGGGGGTTGGGCTTTTCAAAAAAAAAACTTGCTGCGTTGGGTTTGCAATTGGGTGCGGATGTTCCGGTGTTTGTGCATGGTACTGCTGCATGGGCGAGCGGTGTTGGTGAAAATCTTCAGCCGATCGACCTGCCTGAGCCCTGGTTCCTTGTTGTGATGCCTGGTTGTCAAATTTCGACGGCTGAAATTTTTTCAGATCCGCAATTGACAAGAGATTCAAATCCTATCACAATGCGGCACTTCTTCGCTGGTGAAGGAAATAATGTATGCGAACCGGTTGTTTGCAAGCGTTATCCTGAAGTTTTCGATGCACTGAATTGGCTGAGTCAATTTTCGAGTGCACGTATGAGTGGAACAGGTGCCTGTATCTTCGCAGCGTTTGATAGTGAAAGAGAAGCTTGTCACGTATTAAAGCTGCTGCCTGAGAAATGGAAAGGTTTTGTGGGAAGGGGAAGAAATCAGTCACCACTGATTGGGATTGTAAATTAATATAGCTTCAAAGTTTATTGGGGTATCGCCAAGCGGTAAGGCACAAGGTTTTGATCCTTGCATTCCCAGGTTCGAATCCTGGTACCCCAGCCAGTTTTCAGGGCACCTTTATTGGGTGCCCTTTTTTTATTTATGTTGAACTTTCAGTCAGAATTTATGCTTTCAGACTACTTTGTATTAATATTCGATATAGGCGTTTCAATGCTTGGCAAGTTTCCTGGAGAGGATAGTGTCTGAGAATAAAATGATGGTTTTTTCTGGCAATGCTGTGCCAGAGCTGGCAAGTGATATTGCCGATTATCTTGGTATTCCTTTAGGTCAGGCTTCTGTTGAGCGCTTTAGTGATGGTGAAATCAAGGTTGAGCTTCTGGAAAATGTCAGGGGGCAGGATGTATTCGTTGTTCAATCTACGTGTGCGCCGACCAACGATAACCTGATGGAATTGATGGTGATGGTTGATGCATTGCGTCGCTCTTCGGCAGGGCGTATTACTGCGGTGACTCCCTATATGGGCTACTCGCGCCAGGATCGTCGGCCGAGATCTGTGCGTGTTCCGATTTCTGCTAAAGTGGTTGCCAATATGTTGGCGGGTGTGGGTGTTGATCGGGTATTGACCATTGATCTGCACTCTGATCAGATACAGGGATTTTATGATATCCCTGTTGATAATATCTATGCGTCACCTATCTTGGTAGGTGATATCTGGCGTGACAAAGGGTCAGCGCTGATGGTTGTTTCACCTGATGTTGGTGGTGTTGTGCGTGCACGCGCCGTAGCAAAATTAGTTGATGATGCTGATTTGGCAATTATTGACAAGCGTCGCCCTCGTGCGAATGAAGCCAAAGTCATGAATATTATAGGTGATGTAAAAGACCGGGTCTGTATATTGGTTGATGATTTGGTGGATACTGCAGGTACGTTATGCTTGGCGGCTGATGCACTGAAATCAGAAGGTGCAGCCAAGGTCAAGGCATATTGTACACACCCGGTACTGTCCGGGCCGGCAGTGGATAATATCAATCGCTCACAATTGGATGAGTTGGTTGTATGTAATACTATTCCGCTAAGTGCGGAGGCTCAAGCGTGTGGCAAAATTCGTGTGTTGAGTATTGCGGCCATGCTTGCCGAAGCGATTCGTCGAATCAGTGCGGAAGAGTCAGTCAGTTCACTCTATTTAGATTAAGATCGTTATATTTTGGAGATAAAGTAATGAGCGAAAATTTTGTACTGAACGCTGAAGTTCGTGAAGGTACAGGTACCGGTGTCTCTCGGCGTTTGCGTCATGCAGGTATGTTTCCTGGTGTAGTTTATGGTGCCGGGCAGGCTCCTGTACCGCTTGCACTGGAGCACGATAAAGTTTGGCACATGTCTAATGAAGAGGCTTTTTATTCTAATGTAATGACCCTTAATGTCGGTGGCAAAAAAGAGGATGTTGTAGTGAAAGCACTTCAACGTCACCCTTATAAACAGGCTATATTACACCTGGATCTGCAGCGCGTTGATGCGAAGAAAAAGTTACATATGCGTGTGCCTTTGCATTTATTAAATGAAGATACTGCTGTTGGTGTAAAATTGGGTGGCACAGTTTCTCATTTATGTAGTGAAGTTGAAGTTGTCTGTTTGCCTGCAGATCTACCCGAGTATCTGGAGCTGGATATTGCTGCTCTTGAAATTGATTCATCACTGCATCTGTCTGACATCAAATTACCCAAAGGCGTAGAGTTGGCTGAATTGGTACGCGGTGCAGACCATGACCAATCTGTTGTAGCCATTCATAAAACACGCGGCGCAGAGATAGATAAAAGCGAAGATGCACCCTCTGATGCGGCAGGAAACGAAGAAGAGAAGTAAGTTATACTCTCTTTGACTATGTAACGGCGGGTGGCTGAAAGGTTTCCCGCCGTTTTGTTTTGTGTATTAAGGTTACAAAGTTTTGGATATTGATCTGATCGTTGGGCTTGGAAATCCAGGGCCAGAGTATGAGAAAACTCGTCACAATATTGGCTTTTGGTGTATTGATGAGTTAGCTCGCCAACACCATGTCTGTTTTAAAACTGAAAAAAAGTTTTTTGGTTTGTTATGTCAAATTTCTGTGAATGGGCATATTATTTGGTTATTAAAGCCTGCAACTTTTATGAATCGAAGTGGCCAATCCGTTTTGGCGCTCTCCAACTTTTACAAAATACCTCTAGAGCGTATTTTAGTTATACATGATGAGCTTGATCTTCCTGTGGGAGAGGTGCGTTTGAAGAAGGGGGGAGGAGATGGTGGCCATAATGGTCTGCGAAATATTACAGCAGTTTTTAGCTCAAAAGAGTTTTTACGAATACGGATGGGAATTGGTCACCCAGGGCGTAAAGAGCAAGTAACTAATTATGTTTTGGGTCGGCCTAATGTACAAGAGAGAGAAATATTTGATAAGGCAATTCATAATGCTTGCGATATATTGCCATTATTATTAAAAGATGGATTGCAAAAGGCGATGAATCAATTACATACGCCAAAATAAGGCAGGTTATAAACGGGGGAGTATTATGGGATTTAAATGTGGAATAGTGGGTTTACCAAATGTAGGCAAATCAACCCTGTTTAATGCGTTAACCCAAGCGGGAATTCAAGCAGAAAATTACCCTTTCTGTACCATTGAGCCCAACGTGGGTGTTGTTCCCATGCCTGATTCACGCTTGGATGCATTGGCTGAAATTGTTAAGCCAGAGCGCGTATTGCCAGCTACCATGGAGTTTGTTGATATAGCCGGTCTGGTTGCCGGTGCTTCTAAAGGCGAAGGGTTGGGTAACAAATTTTTGGCAAATATTCGTGAGACCCAGGCGATTGCTCATGTGGTGCGATGTTTTGAAGATGATGATGTGATTCATGTCTCTGGAAAAGTATCACCGTTAGATGATATCGATGTGATCAATACTGAGCTTGCATTGGCTGATCTTGAGTCAATTGGTAAAGCTCTGGTGCGCGCTCAAAAAAATTCAAAAAGTGGTGATAAAAAAGCGCTGGCATTGAAAGCCTTGTTTGAAAAAGTGCAATCGCACCTTGATGAAGGTAAATTTGTGCGATCAATGGATCTGGATGAGAGTGAGTGGCTGAAGCTCAGAGAGTATCAGTTATTAACAACCAAACCAACAATGTATATTGCGAACGTTGCAGAGGATGGTTTTGAAAACAACCCTTATCTTGAGCAAGTTCAAGCATTGGCAAAAGAGGAGAATTCAGTTGTTGTGCCGGTTTGTGCTTCGATTGAATCAGAAATTGTTGAGTTGAATGATGAAGAAAAAGAGGAGTTTTTGGCGGATTTAGGTTTGAAAGAGCCTGGTTTAAACCGTGTGATTCGTGCAGGGCATGATTTGCTTGGTTTACAGACTTATTTTACAGCAGGGGTCAAAGAAGTGCGTGCCTGGACAGTGAAGGTCGGTGCAACGGCTCCGCAAGGTGCAGGTGTCATACATACTGATTTTGAGAAAGGCTTTATCCGGGCGGAAGTGATCGCTTATGATGATTATATTGAAGGTAAAGGTGAAGCGGGCGCGAAAGAGGCTGGTAAATGGCGTCTGGAAGGTAAAGAGTACATCATTCAAAATGGTGATGTGATGCACTTTAGATTTAACGTATAGATTTCCTTTGGCTCAAACGATCTCAATTGTTACCAGGTAAGCTCTGCGCCTATTGGGATTGTTTGAACTGGAGTTTAATGGCAGGTGTGTCACACTGCTGTGATATGAGCTTTGAGGTATAAGGTATATGGAAGCCCCGCAAAATGGTATTAAGGGTTTAAAACACTGGCGCTTTGACTTGTTGGCGGGGATGCAAGTTGCGCTTGTCTCATTGCCGCTTTCACTCGGAATTGCTATTGCTTCTGGTGCACCACCGGTTACAGGGGTGATCTCTGCCATTATTGCAGGTCTCATCTTTCCTTTTCTGGGTGGTGCCTATGTCACTATCAGTGGTCCAGCCGCTGGTCTTGCACCTGCACTATTAGCTGGCATGTTGATGCTAGGGGGAGGAGATCTTGCTGAAGGTTACCCATTGTTATTGGTGGCCATTTGCCTCACAGGACTGCTTCAGATACTGCTCGCCTTTTTCAAGGCGGGAAGGTATGCAATATTTCTACCGGTGACGGTGGTCGAGGCGATGCTCGCGGCCATTGGACTCATTATCATTATCAAACAGATTCCCGCGTTGATGGGAGCGATTATGCCGGCTTCTGAAACTATGCTCGGATCTATTGCTAAGCTGCCAGAAGCCTTTCTACAGATTGAGTGGAGTGTACTGTTTATTGGCACACTTAGCCTCTTTTTGATTTTTTATCTGAGCAAGTCAAAACATATGTGGATGCGTAAAGTACCGCCGCCATTATTTGTGACCGTACTTGGTGTCTTTCTGGCCTACTTTTTTGGGCTTGAAGCGAAGCATTTGATTACGATGCCGGATAGTATTTTGGAAGGTGGTATTACAATGCCGGCTTTTGGGGAAGTTTTTACCCGGCCTGAATTATGGTGGGGTATTTTGATTGTGGTGATTACATTAACGTTGATCGATGGTGTTGAATCGCTGGCAACGATTAAGGCTGTGGATAAAATTGATCCGTTCCAGCGTAAGTCTGATCCCAATGTTACCCTGCGTGCAATGGGTATATCTAACTCACTGTCTAGTATCTTTGGGGGTTTAACCATTATTCCTGGCGGAATTAAAAGTCGTACCAATATCGATGCTGGTGGTCGTACTTTATGGGCGAATTTTTATAACGCCATATTCTTACTGATATTCTTGTTTGTGGCAGCTGATGTGATTGCGATGGTGCCGCTGGCTGCAATTGCATCGATTTTGATCTATGTTGGTTGGAAACTGTGTGAATATAAAGTATTCACGAAAACTTATGAGGTTGGTCGTGACCAACTGATTATTTTTGTGATTACGGTTGTTGCGATTCTTGGTACTGACCTTTTATCGGGTATTCTCATCGGGGTTGCGGCGGAGGTATTGATGCTGTTGTATTTATTGACACCATCATTTCGTTATGTATTGTCGGGCCGCTTGAGTATGCAGCGTTCGTGTTGTCTGCTATGGGGTAACCTGAAGAGCTTATTTACTTCACCTGTAATTAAGGTAAAAGAGCTGGAGCGAAATGGCATTAGGCATTATGAAATAACCATTTCGTCACTGGTTTGCTTTAATTTGTTGCCGCTGGATAAATTGCTTTCAAGCTTGCCAGATAAAGAGGGTGTGACGCTGATTGTTACTGAGTCCGGGCGTATTATTGATCATACTGCGATGGAGTATTTACAACAATTTCAGGAGGAATGTGTACGTGATGGGCGTGCTTTTGAACTAATTGGTGTTGAAAACTTTATCCAGTTTACCAAGCATTCTTTGGCTGCTCGTATGCAAGATACTATCTTGGCTAAAGAGCAAGTTCATCGTAGTGATAGAGAAGTACAAATAGAGCTTTTATCACAGCATTATAAATTGGACTTTAATGCAGAAGCGGTTAGTATCCTGAACTCTGAAGGCTTCGTATATTTGCGTCGCGGTGCTGATAAAGAAGCATGTAATACAATGTTTGGTGAGTACCATGGAGCAAATGTGCGTTTGTATGATT
Organism: Gammaproteobacteria bacterium; assembly: GCA_015490755.1. Taxonomy (GTDB): domain Bacteria; phylum Pseudomonadota; class Gammaproteobacteria; order JAADGQ01; family JAADGQ01; genus S141-38. The sequence continues at coordinate 37,813 of WFXF01000017.1, read as the reverse complement.
ACAGTCATACCTCTGCACCTGATTACTATTCTAAACATTGGCACACGATTATTACCTCGAGCTATATCGCGGATTCAAACCTTGATGTGCCAGATATGGTAATCACGCCTGGCTACTATCTGGAGCGGTATCTGGTCGATTATGAAGAAGTTGAGTTGCCTTACAGGAATGTATTTGCAGAAAAGTACCGCCTTTTTGCAAAAGATGGAACCGATCCACTTTCTTGTATTTCACCGGCGCTAATGGATTTTATGGCGAAATATGATGACTGTTATCTTGAGGTGCGTAATGGTGTTATGCTTGCTTTTAGAAAAGATCAGTCATTAGCCAATGCAGATGAAATTTCATTATTGTTTGTCTTGACTGAAACATTTAATAGTTCATGTAATAACCAGCCAAATAACGGTTAGGCGACAAAGAGCTTTGTTTAGTTAAATAAGGGTGCGTATAAATGTTGTCTCAGGTTTTTTCGGTGGCGAATCAGAAAGGTGGTACGGGTAAAACCACATTGAGTATGAATCTTGCCGTGGGGCTTTCAAAGCGAGGGCGTACTCTTATCATTGATGCTGATCCACAAGGGTCAGCCGGTCAGTGGGCAGGTTTATCGCCTGATGAAAACCCTTTTCCTGTATCGGTTATCTCCATTACAAGTAATTTACCAAGAGAGATTAAACGAATAGGTGAAGATTATCAGTATTTGGTGGTTGACTGTCCGCCGACCCTTGAAACAGGAGTGGCACAGAAGGCAATGACTGTATCTGATAAAGTGCTTATTCCAATTTTGCCTTCTCCCGTAGACCTGTGGGCCAGTGTTCGCCTTGCAGAGGCTATTGAGCAGGTGAAGATTTACAATGATGAGTTGCAACCTTATATTTTGGTTAATCAATTAGAGCCACGCAGTGCAATATCCAGAGGGATGCGCCAAGCGTTAGAAGAGTTTGATATTCCTGCGTTGGATAGTTGTCTGCGGCGGCGTGCCGTCTACCGAAATTCAGCTTTAGAAGGATCGAGTGTATACTGCATGGGGAAACGCGGTGAGCCCGCCTCGCAGGAAGTTGATGCTCTCATAGAGGAGATATTGAAATCATGAAAAAAAAAGTTGGTTCTAAATTAGCAAGCAGTGTGCGTAAGGCTAAATCAAAGCAGCCAGAGGACGTTGTGCCAGTTACCAGAGCGGTTAAAGCTCCTTCAGTCTCAGCGGATGTGGCGACTAAGGTGCAGGCAGTATCGCCAGAATTTTTTCCAAGACGTGTTTGGCCAGACTAGGAGGCTGTCCGAGAATGGATTTTCCGCAGTAGACTTTTCATTCTCGGACAGGCTCCTAGGGATCAGTGAAATAGTGAGTCTTATTTGATAGATAATCGTTTGTTAAATGTAGTGAAAGTTAAATAGATAGTAGTAATATGAAATAAGTCTCTGCTTGCTGGATTGGGGGCTTTTCTATTTTTAAAAGGTAAAATATGACAAGACCAGACACCTATGTGGGAATTGATAAAGATGTAAATGGTGGTATGACCACTATTGGAAAGTTGGTTCGTGATGCTTGGGTTTTTGGGGTTCTTCCTGAAACAGAAACTTGTGAAGGGTGGAACCTTGGACGTATCGATACCCTGTTGAATAAGGTTAATGACGAGTGGGATAAGTACGGCTGCATGGTCAGCAGTTTGCCAGCGGATCTGCGTGAGCGCCATGATCGGATCCACGCTGCTGCGATTGTTCGCGCCAAAGAGGCGGGCTGGATTGGAGAAAAGGAGACCGACGATGAGAATTAAGTATTTTCAGTGTTTTTGGCACTCGATCCACCTTCCTTAATGGGTGGTCTCTTGCTTTAATTTTAACAACTTTATAAATGCGTTCGCCGCATTGGAGAGTGTTCGTTCCTTGTGATGGACGATGCCTAATGTGCGTGTAATAACAATATCTTCCATAGAGTGGACGCAGATGGTTTTATCAAGCATGGTTTCAGGCAGAACACTCCAGCATAGCCCAATCGAAACCATCATTTTAATTGTTTCCAGATTATTTGTTTCCAGCATCACATTCAGTGTGATTCCAAAAGGAGGAACAATCAATGACTGAAAAAACACTTTACGATAAGTTATGGGATGCGCATGTGGTGCGTGAAGATGAAGATGGTGCTTCACTTTTATACATTGATCGCCAATTGGTGCATGAAGTGACTTCACCGCAAGCTTTTGAAGGTTTGCGTATGGCAGGGCGAAAACTGCGTCGCCGTGATGCCAGTCTCGCTGTCGCAGATCACAATGTTCCGACAACGGATCGCAGTAAGGGCATTACTGACTCTGTGGCACGTTTGCAATTGGAAACATTGAGCAAAAACTGTTCTGAATTTGGTATCACTGAATTTAATATGAATGATCCACGTCAAGGTATTGTGCATGTTATTGGTCCTGAGCAAGGTGCGACACTGCCGGGTATGACCGTTGTTTGCGGTGATTCTCATACATCAACACATGGTGCTCTGGGTGCGCTGGCTTTTGGCATCGGCACATCTGAAGTGGAGCATGTGCTTGCAACGCAATGTTTGATTCAGAAAAAATCAAAAAACATGTTGATTCGAGTCAATGGTCAGACCCGCAAGGGCGTGAGTGCTAAAGATATTGTTTTGGCGACTATCGGAAAAATTGGTACGGCGGGCGGTACGGGTTATGCCATTGAATTTGCCGGTGATGCGATTGAAGCGCTTTCCATCGAAGGGCGCATGACGGTTTGTAATATGGCGATTGAAGCAGGTGCGCGAGCCGGTATGGTGGCAGTGGATGACAAGACGATTGAATACGTCAGGGGTCGCCCTTATGCTCCAAGTGCGGAGCAGTGGGATTCTGCCGTGGCATGGTGGAAAACGTTGCATAGTGATGCAGCGGCTCATTTTGATCAGATTGTTGAGCTTGATGCAGCTGAAATTAAGCCACAAGTGACATGGGGCACATCACCCGAAATGGTATTGGCAGTTGATGAATCTGTGCCGAATCCTGATGAAATGAGTGATGCGGTCAAACAGGAGAGCACCCGGGTGGCATTGGCTTATATGGGGCTTGAAGCGAATACTAAAATAACAGATATATTAATTGATAAAGTTTTTATCGGTTCCTGCACCAATTCACGTATTGAAGATATGCGAGAAGCGGCTGCGGTGATTCAAGGCCGAAATGTGGCAGACAATGTGACGTTGGCATTGGTGGTTCCTGGCTCGGGTCTGGTTAAAAAGCAGGCGGAAGAGGAGGGCCTGGATCAAGTTTTTATTCAAGCGGGTTTTGAATGGCGTGAGCCGGGTTGCTCGATGTGTTTGGCAATGAATGCAGACCGTCTGGAAGCGGGTGAGCGCTGTGCCTCAACTTCAAATCGAAATTTTGAAGGACGGCAAGGTGCTGGAGGGCGGACGCATTTAGTCAGCCCTGCGATGGCAGCCGCTGCGGCGATTGCTGGTCATTTTGTTGATGTCAGTCGCACATAATCTGGAGGATAGAGTATGGAACCCTTTAAAACATTAAAAAGTATTGTGGTGCCTTTAGATCGTGCCAACGTGGATACCGATGCGATTATTCCAAAACAGTTTTTAAAGTCGATCAAACGCAGTGGTTTTGGGCCGAATCTTTTTGATGAGTGGCGCTATCTTGATATTGGTGAGCCGGATCAGGACAACAGTGGCCGCCCTTTGAATAAAGATTTTGTATTGAATCAAAAGCGCTATCAAGGTGGCCAAATTTTATTGGCACGAGAGAACTTTGGCTGTGGTTCATCGCGTGAACATGCGCCGTGGGCACTGCTTGACTATGGCTTTCGCGTGGTGATTGCCCCGAGCTTTGCCGATATCTTTTTTAATAACTGCTTTAAAAATGGCATCTTGCCGGTGGTGCTGAATGCGGAAACAGTGGCTAAAATTTTTGCAGAAATCGAGTCTGAAGAGGGTTATGAACTGGAAGTGAATTTAGCCGAGCAGATTGTATCAACTCCAGCAGGATTGAGTTATCTTTTTGAAGTCGATGAATTTCGTAAATATTGTTTGCTCAATGGCCTGGATGATATTGCGCTGACCTTGCAGCATGAGAGTGATATTGATCTTTATGAAGCCAAACGGCGCAAAGATGCGCCTTGGTTGTTTACATCGTAATCAATTAAGTAATCAAGTGGCTGTCTGACTACCACTTGATGCTAATTTGGCATTTTTTATATTGGTTTTTACTTCAGTAGTATATTTAGTTTGAAACTGCGGCCCTGGCTGCATCAGCCAAAGCAGTGCTGAGGTAACGTTCGCCGCAGCTCGGTGCAAAAGTGACAATAGTTTTGTCTTTGTTTTCAGGGCGTTTTGCCAACTCTATTGCTGCCCATACATTGGCACCGGATGAAATTCCACCAAAAATTCCTTCAGATTGACTCATTTTATTAGAGGCCGCAAAAGAGTCTTCATTAGTGACGGTTATGATTTCATCAATGATGTCAGTGTTCAGGTTGCCAGGAATAAAACCCGCTCCAATGCCTTGAATTTTATGGGGCCCGGGTTGACCGCCTGAAAGTACAGGAGAGTCAGCAGGTTCGACAGCGACGACTTTCACATCAGCTTTTTTTGCTTTGATCACTTCACCACAACCCGTAATAGTGCCGCCTGTGCCAACACCAGCCACGATAATATCAACTTCACCACTGGTATCGCTCCAGATCTCCTGTGCGGTTGTTTTTCTATGAATTTCAGGGTTAGCGGGATTATTGAACTGCTGAGGCATAAATGAATTTTCTGTATTTTCAGTCAGCTCTTCAGCTTTGCGAATAGCGCCTGGCATTCCTTCCGGGCCGGGGGTGAGCACTAATTCAGCCCCGAGCATATTCAACAATATACGCCGTTCCATACTCATGGTTTCAGGCATGGTGAGAATCAGGCGGTAACCTTTTGCAGCACAAACAAAAGCCAGTGCGATGCCTGTGTTGCCACTGGTCGGTTCGATAATCACTGAATCGGCATTTAATTTTCCATCACGCTCAGCGGCTTCAATCATTGCTGTGCCGATACGATCTTTAACGCTGTTAAGTGGATTAAAAAATTCACATTTGATGAGAATGGTGGCATCTAATCCAGCGGCCATCTTGTTGAGCTGCACTAACGGGGTGTTGCCTGTTGTTTTGGCAATGTTGCTTTTTACGTTATTGTAGGTCATGTTGTAGGTTCCTTGATTCAGCTAGTGAGTCACTATGCGAGGCAACTCTTTCGCTTGAGCCACCCAGTCCTGCACTTGTGAAACAGTTGGTATTTTACGAACCAGGTTTTTTTCTTCGTTGACCTCAGACATTTTTATTTGAAGATTTTCTGGATTGCGCTGAGTCAGTTCAGGGATGGTATCAACACCTGCACACTTGAGAAGGTCAGCATACTGGGTACTAACACCCTTTACTCTGGATAGATCTGCACGGTCAACCCAACTCAGTATAAGTTTTTCACTAATGTTTGATTTTTCCGCTATTTCTTTACGACCTTTTTTTGTGCAACCTTTCTCTAGAAGATTTTCCAATGATGTGATACCCGCTGCTTTCAGTTTTTTTGAGTAAGCTTCACCAATACCTTCAATTTCAGATAATTTTGACATTTTTTGTATCCTTTTGGTTTGTTTGTGTTTGTGTTTGTGTTTAAGGATACTCCGTTAATATTTTTTTTCAAATACTTAATATGAGTGTGATCACATTGATATCCAGAAATGATATGACCCGAACTTAACTCAAGCTGATCTTGCTGTAAGCGCTGGTGTTTCTCGTAAGGCGCTTATGATTGCTTCAGGGCAAATAGAGATACAATTGAAAAATTAAGTCCGATTTTTACTAAAAAGATGATCAATACCACTCTTGATGAAACCATTGAACACGTATCACAGTGGGCGATGCTTGCTGCTGAAAAAAGTGTCCCGAAGGCTTTGATAAAAACGGTTAACGATAATTTACAGTTGTCACTGTAAAAGTTGCCACATAGCGGCATCCGATTGCCGTATTTCTTTCAAAGATCGTCAATCCATATTCTAACTTTCTGTTTTTAATCAATATCTACATACTGGTACAACGTTTGCTACGTTTATTCACAAGATAGACAGGAGATGATGATGCCAAACAATATTGGTAGTGTTCTAGGACAATACGCTGACACATTGGTGTTACGTTCACGTCGTGCTGAAATATTGGCTAATAATCTTGCGAATGCGGATACACCCGGCTTTAAAGCTCGTGATATGGATTTTGCCAATGCTCTGAAGGATGTCACAAAAACAGCCATACAGCTTAAAACGACATCTGCCGGACATGTTTCAAGTGCAGCGTTAACGACGTCAAACAGTGAAGATCTTATGTATAGAGTTCCGACCCAGCCTTCACTGGATGGTAATACGGTTGAAACTCATATTGAACAAGCTGAATTTTCTAGAAATGCATTGCAGTACCAAGCGACACTCACATTTTTAAATGGACGTATTAAAGGCCTTAAGGGCGCTCTCAAAGGGGAATAACCATGTCACTTTTAAATATATTTAATATTTCAGGTTCGGGCATGAGTGCACAGTCTCACCGTTTGAATCTTACTGCCAGTAACTTGGCGAATGCAGGAAATACAGCGGGAAAAGCTGAAGATGTTTATCGTGCAAAAGAACCCGTATTTGAATCAGTAATGAATGAGTTTGATGGTAAAAATGTCGGTGTGAGGATGACGAATATTCTTGAGTCAAATGCTGAAGCATTAAAGCGCTTTGAACCGGATAATCCATTGGCAGATGAAGAGGGTTATGTTTATTCTTCAAATGTTAATGTCATTGAGCAGATGGCTAATATGATATCTGCATCGCGCTCTTATCAAAATAATATCGAAGTGATGAATACATCAAAGCAGTTGTTGATGAATACATTAAATATTGGCCGATAAATTCAGGTAGATAAAATGTCAACACATATTGATAGCAGTGTGGTCAGCCAGTTAGGTCTTGGGCAACAGGCACCCAAGAAAAAAACAGAGCTGGGGCAAGATGACTTTATGAAGCTCATGATGTCGCAGATGAGCAACCAAGATCCATTGAAGCCAATGGAAAATGGTGATTTTTTGGCTCAAATGGCACAGTTCAGTACATCGTCAGGCATTCAAACTCTAAATGACTCTTTTGGTCAATTGAGTAATTCACTCTATTCCAGTCAGGCGCTACAGGCTTCCAGTTTGATTGGGCGCACAGTACAGCTTCCGGGTGACACTGCTTATATGGAAAAGCAAGGTGGCTTTAATGGTGCTTTGGAGTTGCCAGTGAACAGCCCAGAAGTCAAAGTGACGATTTCAGATTTAAGTGGCAATGTAGTGAAACAACTCAATTTAGGTGCCAAACAGCCGGGGCAGGTCGAATTCAATTGGGATGGTATCGGCAGTGATGGAGAACCGGCTGCGGCTGGAAAATATAACATAACTGCACAAGCCGTCATTGATGGAAAAGATCAGGCGTTGAATACAGTCATTGAAGCTCAGGTTGAAAGTGTCACATTAGGGAACGGTAGCAGCGGGCTTATGGTCAATTTGGCGGGCCTCGGTGCAGCTGCTTTTAATGAAGTTAAACAGATCAAGTAACAAGGAGAGGTCGTATGCCATTTCGTATCGCTTTAAGTGGATTGAATGCTGCTTCAACAGATCTGCAGGTGATTGGTAATAATGTTGCAAATGCCAGCACAACGGGTTTCAAGCAATCACGTACTGAATTTGCAGATATTTATGCTCTATCTAATCTGGGTACTGCATCCGATGCAGTGGGTAGCGGGGTGAAAGTCGCAAGTGTCGCTCAACAGTTTTCTCAGGGGAACACTGAATTTACTAACAATGCTCTTGATCTGGCGATCAGTGGACAAGGTTTTTTTCGGCTGGATGATAATGGCACGATTGTATACAGCCGTGCGGGTGCATTTGGTGTTGATAATGATGGTTTTATAGTGAACAGTTCTGATCAACAACTGACGGGTTATATGGTGGATGATGTTGGTAATATCACAGGAGCGCAGGGCAGTATTCAGCTTCGTACTGACGATCTTTCCCCCAGAGCGACGACTTCGGTTGATTTGGGGCTTAATTTGGATGCAGATGCTGAGGTGCCTGCGGCGGCGGTGACCACTTCTGCCATTCAGTTTACCGGCGCGGGAATACTGGACACAGATGATGCATCTTATACAACAGCTGCTTTCAGTATTTTTGATAATTATGGTAATGAAGTGAATAATGCAACTTTACTATTTACTCCCGCTGGAGGAGCAGATTGGGATGTTGAACTATTAGTTGGGGGTGCACCGACTCAGCCTGCAACAACAGCCGCGGGTGTTGGTATTGGAACGGATGTTGCTACGCTCAACTGGGATCCAGATGGTGCGGCAAATCAGCCCACAGTTCCAATCACAATTGATACCACCGGATTGGTTTCACAAGCTGGCGGAGGAGGCACATCCGATGTTATTGCATTGGCTGATGGTTCAGCACAGCGTGGTTTTTCGGTAACTGATGCAACAAGTTATAACCGTTCAACATCTCTGACTGTTTTCGACTCATTGGGTGCGAGCCATCTGGCCTCTTTTTATTATCGAAAAACAGAAGTGCCAGGTGAATGGGAAAGTTATACATTTATCAATGGCACTCAAATTCCGGGAGCACAGGCGAATGGCTCGGACTTACTTAATTTTTCAACGGGTGGAGAGCTATTGTCTATCAATGGTGTGCCAGCACCTCCTTCATCAATTAGTACGAGTGCTTATAACCCTGGAGGCGGTGCGGCCAGTATGTCGTTGACGCTTGATTATTCTGGTCTGACTCAATATGGCGGTGGTTTCAATGTCAATGAACTGTCTCAAGACGGTTTTACCACAGGGCGTTTAAGTGGTATTGATATTGATGACACTGGAATGGTTTTGGCACGTTTTAGCAATGGCCAAACACGGGTGGAAGCACAGGTGACATTGGCCAACTTTCGTAATCCACAGGGGCTTCGTCCATTAGGCGATACTTCCTGGGCTGAAAGTTTCGATTCGGGTGCCCCGCTTGTGGGTGCACCTGGCTCATCCAGTTTAGGCTTGGTTCAGTCGGGGTCGCTGGAAGGATCTAACGTTGATTTGACAGAACAGCTGGTCAACATGATTACTGCACAGCGAAACTTTCAGGCAAATTCGCAGGTGATTTCTACGGCGGATACAATCACTCAGACAATTATTAACATCCGTTAATGAATATTAGCCCTGTAAGAAGTCTGGAGGTATAACATGGATCGAATGCTATACATTGCAATGTCCGGTGCGAAACAGACCATGCGCTCTCAAACAGTGAATGCGCATAATCTTGCCAATGCTAATACGGCAGGTTTTCGTGCGGATATGGAGGCTTTTTCAGGGAGATCGTTGTCAGGATCAGGCTGGCCAACGCGTACTTATACGTCAGAAAGAAGTACCGGTATAGATTTTACACCGGGTTCAGTAGTGAGCACTGGTCGAGAACTGGATGTTGCGATTGAAGATTATGGGTTTATTGCGGTGCAAACGCCTGATGGTGGTGAGGCTTATACACGTGCAGGTGATCTGCGTATTGCCAGTGGTGGTATTGTTACAACGGGTGCGGGCTATCCGGTGAAAGGAAATAACGGAATCATTGCACTGCCACCGGCTGAAAAAATTGAATTAGGGGCAGATGGTACATTTACTATGTTGCCGCTTGGCCAATCTGCTGATGCACTGGCAATTGTTGATCGCATCAAGCTGGTTAATCCACCGCTGGAAGAGATGGTTAAAGGTAAAGATGGGCTGTTAAGGCTCAGGGATAATAGTGTTGCTCCGCCCGATGCAAATGTTCGGCTGCTTTCAGGTCACCTTGAGAGCAGTAATGTGAATTCGGTGGACTCAATGATCAAAATGATTACATTGTCTCGCCAGTTTGAAATGCAGATAAAAATGATGAAAACCACGGAAGATAATGATAAGGCATCCGCTGCGTTATTACGTTTGCAAGGATAATTAAGCTATCTCAATAAAGGGAAACAGATATGAATCAAGCACTATGGATCGCTAAAACAGGGCTGGATGCGCAGCAAACACGAATGGCTGTGGTTTCCAATAATCTGGCAAATGTGAATACTACCGGGTTTAAAAGAGGTCGCGCTGTTTTCGAAGATCTTTTTTATCAAAATATTCGCCAGGTGGGCGCACAATCCTCACAAGATACACAAATTCCTTCAGGTTTATCACTCGGTACCGGTGTTAGAACGGTTGCGACTGATAAGTTACATACGCAAGGTAATATGATTCAAACAGGGAATTCGCTGGATATTGCGGTTGAAGGACGTGGTTTTTTTCAAATTTTGCAACCCGATGGCACTATGGCCTATTCTCGTGATGGTAACTTTAAAGTGGATAGTCAAGGGCAGATCGTAACCTCAAATGGCTATACGCTTCAACCTGCGATTACTGTACCTGAAGATGCATTAAGCCTGACGATCGGGATTGATGGAGTCGTGAGTGCGACTACACCAGGTACAGCGACTCCCACACAATTGGGTAATATTCAGCTGGCTGATTTTATCAACCCAACAGGGCTGCAACCCGTAGGTAAAAATCTTTATATTGAGTCGGCAGCAAGTGGTGCGCCATCGACTTCAACGCCGGGTTTGAATGGTGTTGGTACGGTGTTGCAGGGCGCTTTGGAAAGTTCAAATATTAATGTCGTTGAGGAGCTGGTCAATATGATTGAAACCCAGCGTGCCTATGAAATGAATTCTAAAGTGATTTCTGCGACCGACAGAATGTTGCAATATGTGAGTAACAATCTGTAATGGCTGTTTTTGGTGTGATTGGTTTGAGGTCTGTTGTTTGGCTGGCTTTGGTGTTGTCTGTTTCAGGTTGTAGTTATACTCCTCAAAAATCTCAATTGACGAGTGCGGATGAATTTGTCTACCCAGATATCAAACCTGTCGAAACAACGCCAGGTGCTATTTATGAATTCAGCTCTGGAGGTCTGTTTGAAGATCAAAAAGGTCACCGTGTGGGTGATATCATTAATGTTAAACTTGCTGAAAAAACCGCCGCTACCAAAAGAGCCAGCACAACAACTGAAAAAGACAGTGAAGTGAGTGTTACTGCGCCGACTGTTCTTGGTACGCTGCCTTCATTCAAATCACAGTTTGATCTCTCTGCTAGCCTCAATTCAGGTCGAAAATTTTCAGGTTCAGGTGATAGCGCTCAAAGTAATACACTCAATGGCAGTATTGCGGCGGTGATTACCCAGGTTTTACCGAATGGAAACTATGTAATTAAAGGACAGAAAGTTTTAGAAATGAATCAGGGAAAAGAATATATTAAGCTTTCAGGTGTGGTACGCTCCAATGATATCGGCACGGATAACTCCATTTTATCCACACAAATAGCAAATGCGAATATCACCTATGCCAGTGAAGGCGTGATGGATGATGTAAATAGAATGGGTTGGTTAGAGCGGGCATTTAATAGCCCTTGGTGGCCGTTTTAGGGAGATAGAAAACAGGAGGCATTTTTCAGTGAGTGAATGTAATGAAGTGTGTGACAATCGCTCAAAGGTACGTTGGCAATGCAGACGAGGGATGCGTGAGCTGGATGTATTGTTGCTGAGCTTTTTTGATACTGGTTACGATACACTTTCAAAAAGAGAGAGAAATCTGTTTATATCATTGTTAAGTTATCCAGATAATGATCTGCTCGAATGGCTCATGGCTCGCAGTGAACCCAAGGATTCAGAGTTAAACCATGTCATTACCCAAATACGCAACTCCGCTGTGCCTTGACTTAAAAGCTTCTCGTATATTTCTGGTGATTTTATGCTTTATGCATGGAGGAGCCATTTTGGTTTTATTGATTGTTCCTGTTTCTGGTTGGTTATCTATCCTATTCATTTTGTTGATTGTTTTGAATTTGTATTTGCAGATTAATCTGTATATTCGAATGAATACTAAAAAGTCGATAGTTCGTCTGGTTTGGCTGGAAGGGCAACAGTGGAAAATTTTTGATCGTTGTGGAGATAGTGTCGAAGGGGTGCTATTGGGACAAAGTTATCTGCATGCGGGCTTAGTCGTTCTGCGCTTTAAAACAGCTGCAAAAGAGAGGCGGGTTGCTATTATTTTTATCGATAGTGTGACTGCTGAATCACATCGAAAATTACGTGTGCGTTTGCGTATGCAGGTGTGTTCATAAATAATTGGAACTTGTATTAAGCCATAGATGTCTATCAGAGCATCGTCAATATGGTACACTGGCGCGTTTTTACAAAGAGGCGGTTTAGGTCTCTTGGTTGTTAAGGAACGTGCACGGAATAACTTCTGCAACTATGGCGTAGAAATTTTGCTTCGGCTCAAACGATCTCAAGAGGCGCATAGCTGGCCTATGTAACGATTGAGATCGTTTGAGCCGAAGCAAAAGGGCAAGCCAGAGTGCAGAAGTTATTTCGTGAACGTTCCTAAGGAGTGACAAGGGGATTATTTCATGCACGCTCCTGGGTTTAAACGATATTTTTGTAGGTTTTAAAGTTATGTCTAAAAGTAATGCCGCTGCAGTGGAGCAGTCAATATCGTCCGATAGTAATAGTGCCGGTTTGAGTGCTGAAGATATCAAGGCATTAAATGATAAGTATTACTCATTAGACATAGAAGCACGTATACAGGAGCTTTATAAGGATTTTTCTCAAGATAAGGTGATGCTGACCTCTTCTTTTGCTGCAACTTCAGCATATCTGTTACATATTTTTTCACGTTTTGCCCCTAATCAAAAAGTATACTTTATTGATACAGGCTTTCATTTTCCTGATACGCTGGCATATAAAGAAAAGTTAACCAAGATGTTTAATCTGAAAGTAGAAGATGTGCGTGCCGAGGCATGGAAGCATGAGTATACGGTAAAAGATGAAACATGGAAAACTGATCCTGATTTTTGCTGTTCAATTAATAAAGTTGAGCCTCTCTATAATTTGCAGGGGCGTTACGATATCTGGGTATCAGGTCTTATGCGTTGGCAAACCGAGCATCGTGCGACATTAGATATTTTTGAAGAACGCAATGGTATTATCAAGTTTTATCCACTGGTTGATGTAAGCAAGGAAGAGCGTGACCTCTATATTAAGGAGCATGATCTTCCATTTCATCCATTAGTTGCACAAGGTTACTCTTCTATTGGTTGCACACATTGTACCAAGCCGGGAGATGATCGTTCAGGCCGCTGGAATAATAGCCCTAAAACAGAGTGTGGTTTGCATCTGTAAAAGTGTAAGTGTCAATAAAAAAGGCCGCCACTTTAAATGGCGGCCTTTTTTGTTGAGGGTATGTATGGTGCCCCGGAGACGATTTGAACGTCCGACCTATCGCTTAGGAGGCAATTGCTCTATCCAGCTGAGCTACCGGGGCGTTATGAAAACGGCTGAATTGTAGCATCGAATTATTATGTAGAACCACTTATTTTGGTTTTCTGTAGTTTGATCGCATGATAGGTTTTACTACTTATAGTTCGCGACACCTTGTTCGTTCAAAATTATGAAATTATTTGAATATTCTTGTAATTTGTATTCTTCACCCCATAATATGGCAATCTATTACTAAATTTTCTGGAGTCTGTTATGAAGCGTATCGCACTATTTTTGGTAACAAATATTGCAGTAATAATTGTATTGAGTATTACCCTTAGGTTGCTGGGGGTTGATCAAATCCTTCATGAAAATGGCAGCGACCTTAATTTAGGCAATTTACTTGTTTTTGCCGCAGTCTTTGGTATGGGTGGTGCTTTTATTTCATTGGCTATTTCAAAATGGACTGCCAAGCGAATGACAGGCGCTCAGGTCATTGAAAGCCCAGCTAATGAAACGGAGCGTTGGCTAGTGGAAACAGTCCGCCAGCAAGCAGAGCGTGCTGGTATAAAAATGCCTGAAGTTGCAATTTATAATGCAGCCGACATGAATGCCTTTGCAACGGGTATGAATAAAAATAAAGCATTAGTTGCCGTGAGTACCGGACTTCTGCATAACATGAGTCAGGATGAGGTTGAGGCTGTATTAGCGCATGAAGTCAGTCATGTTGCAAATGGTGATATGGTGACATTGGCTCTGATTCAGGGAGTGGTTAATACTTTCGTTATTTTTCTGGCTCGAGTGATTGGTCATACGGTTGACCGTGTTATTTTTAAAAATGAAGAGGGGCATGGTGTTGCTTATTGGGTCACAAGTATTGCCGCTGAATTGGTTTTGGGAATACTGGCTTCAATTATTGTTCATTGGTTCAGTCGTAAACGTGAGTTTCGAGCCGATGAAGGTGGGGCATCATTAACCAGTCCAGCTGCGATGGCTTCTGCGCTGGAGCGTTTGAAATTGGGTATTAATGAAGCACATTTGCCTGATCAAATGGCTGCATTAGCAATATCCAATAAATCTTCTGGAGGAATTAAGCGTTTATTTATGAGTCATCCACCACTGGATGAGCGTATTGCAGCATTACGTTCAATGAAGTAAGGAGTGAGCACGGAATAAGCTCTACGTTATAGTTGTAGAGCTTGTTTTTTGAATGCTACTAAAATTTATAAGGTTGACCAAATATCACCAAAGGCCTCTTTTTCTTTGGTTTGAGGTCTGTTTTTAGTAGCTGAATCGGGAGTGGGCTGCTTTGAGATATGTGGGATAATTTCAAAGCGGTTGTAACCATATGTGCTTTCTATCATTGCTAAAAGGGTATACCTTTGCTCTACACCATTCTTAAGTAAGCTAACAGTAGATCCTGGTTGATAGCAGTTAATGAGAGTTATCAGGCTTCGAGGTTGTTTGATTGCTTTTATTTCTGGTAAAAACAGGCCTCTGACGTAATCCTTGTTTTCACTTTCCAGTTCAGAATTAGTGTTGCAATAAGTTGATAGTGCAACTGCTTCTGCAATCGGCGATAAAAGCTGTATGCCCACCTCAATAGTTTGGTCTCTGGTATTTTTGATCCACCGAATGACTCCAACTTCCCAATAATTTTTATGCTCCTGAGAGTTTTGGAGGCACAGTAATTCACCAATATGAATTAATGGCGGGTTCTCTTTGGGTAATTGAATGCACAGTCCACCGGCACTTTCATTAATTACAGTGCAGTGGTCGGTGTAATATTTCGGGCTATATTGTGGGGTTACTTTGGGTGTTCCTGTTATATCTGTGGGGGCTGGTTTTTCATCTTCAAGTTCTGAATCAATAGATTGAGAATGGTTCAGTTCCCAAACGTCAATAGTATCGAGGTTGGTTATTCCTTCCTGTATGTCATCAGAAATAGTAAAACGTGTTGAATGAAAGAGCGAGTCCAGTACGTCTTCTTGTGAATCACGTGCAAATGTATTCCTTTTTCCATTAACAAAGTGGTGAACAGCATCCAGGCCGAAGGCAACGTTTAAAATTGCTTCTCGGTCTCTACGTGCAGATCGCCGTTTAATGGTTGGATTCCACGCTTTTGATAAATGAGATAATAAGTTGGGAGGTAGGTGGTCTTGATCTTTTTGTGGAATAGATTTCGATAAGCTTTCTCTGATTTTATGTAATGCATCTGATGTATCCAGACTTCGATATTGTAGTTTTTGTTTTTCGCTTTGTGGTGCTCTTCTTGAGGGGGGGAGGTCATCGTGAGGTTTGATGAACATGGTATTAATATGGTCGATTGAGTCTGGAAGTCTGTTTAGTTGACAGGTGTTAGCCCATGGCGAAAGTACTTTACGCAACTTTTCCATTTCGTGTTGAGATAGATGGTAAGGGTCTGCTAATGCAAATAGTGCGATTTGTTTGTATGTATCAAGCACAGAACTCCATGGAGTTATGTCGTTTTCTATATCGTTGACGGTGTCATGAAGTAGGTTGAATTGCTCGGAAAAACGAAATATTTGATGGATATCACGCCACACTCCGGTGGGTGGTGGCATGTAAATTTGATAAGAAGTAAATAACATGCCACCCAGATAATTGAGAGCACGATGGGCAAGTATTGCCTGGGCTTTAGGGTCTGGGCGTGAATTAGTTAGGTTTAAACTATCCATAATCGCTATTTTATACCCATTAGCCATCTCTTCTTGAAGTGAGCGTGCCAAGTGAGCGACTGTTTTATTTTTTTCAGAGATCGGGATGACTGAGCCAAAAAAATGTTTGCGAGTTGTTTCTAATAAATATCTGACTGCCGGACGGAAAATTTCCAGAATTTTTGTTCTGTTTTTAATTGAAATGGCATGACGATTAAGTTTAACCAATGTATTAAAGGTTAATCGTGCTGTTTGCCCGGTATTGGTGAGAGGTAGTTGTGCCACCCATTTTTCAACTTTGTGTGGCCGTGTATCAAAGTCAAAATTTGGATCTTCTACTAATGAGGGAGTTTTTAACTCGATTTTCCCTTTATGAGCCGTCATAAGAGTTTTCTCTATAGTTTCACCAGTAATGTTTATTCTGGAATATTATTATTTAAACAAAAAACGACAAATTATCCTAGTTTATATTTATTTCGGCATTTGCGTAAAATTTTCTATTATTTTAAAAGGCATGCTTTTTGCTGTTATTTTTGAAACAATGGAGATTAACTATGAATTTAGAATGGTTTCAATTGACATCACAAGGCTTGGTTGATTTATCTAAAAATTCTATGCCAAGCACAGATCAGCCAAGTAGTTTTTTAGTTGATTTTGCCGGTAATGATGGATTTTTACAACAATTGCAGCAGGAGTTTAATAATTACGGGACGGAAGTTGCTGAGCAAAAGTTGCCGGTAAGCGGCAATTATTTACCCAGTGAGGAGGGCGCTGATAATGACCTTTCTATTGTAAAAGAATTAAACCAGGAGGAGTCTGACTTGTTGTTGTCAGACGAGTTAACAGGTTCAAATGTTACTTTGGCTGCAGCTTCGTCAACGCCTGTTCAGCCTGTACTTACGCCGTTAGATATTAAAATAAACCAGCAACAGGCTGCACTTAATAATAAGCCAGTTGATGTACAGCTTGAAAATTCAGAAGCAACTAATGATGAAACATATACTAATCTTTTGGATGAAGAAATTACTGAGGCAGCTTCTGAATTAATACCGCCAGAACTTAATCGTAAAAAACAGGCGTTTTTAGATTCTCAATCAGGTGATGTAAAGCCGAGTCGTGGCGAGGCTACTTTGGTAATGTCATCGATGACGAGTAATTTATCGCTTTCATCAAAGACTGCTGAATCGATGCCGAATTTAAATGCTTCTCTTGAATCTGCGGTCAGTGACCATGAAGCATGGGGTGATGAGCTAAGCAATCGAATGGCATGGATGGTTCGTCAAGATATAAAAGTGGCTAATTTGCGCTTGAATCCTGCGGATTTAGGGCCGGTTGAAATCCGTATTCAAATTAAGAATGAACAGGTTGATGTGCATTTTAATTCAACTCATGCACAAGTGCGTGATGCTATTGAGGTTGCCGTTCCCAGATTAAGGGATATGTTTGGAGAGCAGCTTTTGCGTTTGGATAATGTCAATGTTTCACAGCACTCTTTTGATGGTCAAAATGAGCGTTCAAGAGATCATGCCAGTGAGTTGCTTGCAGAGGGTGAGGGCAATACTCATGAAGATGAAGCGCTAGAGCTATCAGAGCCGGCAGTTATCGCACAGGGTAAAATTGACTATTTTGTTTAAATTGAAGGAGCATTGGTTTTGTTGTTATAGTGTGAAAAAAATAGCGCTCGAAAAAATGGCCAATAATTTGTATGATGTGGTTTCGGCTGCAAATACTAGCATTGGAGTCGTAGCATCTGTTACTTTCTTAAATTAATGTATAAATAAAGGATGAATAATGGAAAATGTAGAAGATATCAAAGATTTAAATTTACTTGCTAATATTTTAAAAGTTTGCTGGGCTGGGTTTAGTGTATTAGCGGTATATGTTGTTATTAATTTTTTTGCAGGTTAATTATACTCAGTAATGCCACATAACATATGGATTATGTTAGCTTTTAAAATTTTTTGGTGTTTCTGAGCTTGTTGACAAGCTGATTTTTGGTTGCTTGGCTATAACTTGGCCGGGTAACCAAAAATTTTAACTTCTATTCCTGTAGTGTGATCTGTTCCCTCCCTCCTAAATACCTATTAGTGCTTCTTGTAAATTCTGTAAAATAACAGGATATTTTTATATTTTTTAATTTCTACGTTTTTTCTGGGTCATTTTAGGTTAGAATGTCGCCCTTTTGAATCTAATCAGCGATTTTCTACGCCCAAATTTGAACTAGAGTAAAAACATGGCAGACTTATCTCATTACAGAAATATTGGTATTTTCGCTCACGTTGATGCTGGAAAAACCACAACGACCGAACGAATTCTGAAGCTAACCGGTAAAATTCATAAAATCGGTGAAGTGCATGATGGCGCAGCCACAACAGATTTCATGGATCAGGAGCAAGAGCGTGGCATCACCATCCAGTCAGCGGCAACGACTTGTGTATGGAATGACCATCGCTTAAATATTATTGATACCCCCGGCCATGTTGACTTTACCATTGAAGTATATCGTTCTCTAAAAGTTCTTGATGGTGGTGTCGGCGTATTTTGTGGCTCAGGCGGGGTAGAGCCTCAATCAGAAACAAACTGGCGTTATGCGAATGATTCTGAAGTAGCGCGAGTGATCTACATCAATAAACTTGATCGCTTGGGTGCAGACTTTTTTCGTGTTGTTAAGCAGGTTGAAGATGTGCTGGGTGCAAACCCGTTAGTTATGGTTCTACCGATTGGCACTGAAGATGAGTTTTCAGGCGTGGTTGACCTGCTGACACGCAAAGCATGGATCTGGGATGATTCGGGTGATCCATTAAAGTACGAAATCAAAGATGTGCCTGCGGAGATGGTTGACGATGTCGAAGTGTGGCGTGAAAAACTGATCGAAACAGCCGTCGAACAAGAAGACGATGCAATGGAACAGTACCTGGAAGGTGAAGAGCCTGATATGGATACCATCAAGCGTTGTATTCGCAAAGGAACCATCAAACTCGATTTTTTCCCAACATACTGTGGATCTTCATTTAAAAACAAAGGCGTTCAGTTAGTGCTTGATGCTGTTGTTGATTACTTGCCAAGCCCAACGGAAGTTAAGCCACAGCCTGAAGTGGATATGGAAGGTAATGAGACGGGTGAATTTGCCATTGTTGATGTGAATAAACCACTCCGGGCTTTGGCGTTCAAGATTATGGATGATCGCTACGGAGCGTTGACTTTTATCCGTATTTACTCAGGCCGATTAGAGAAAGGAAGTACTGTTCTTAATACCTTTACAGGTAAAACAGAGCGTATTGGTCGAATCGTTGAGATGCATGCTGATTCACGTGAAGAGCTGGATTCTGCTCAAGCGGGTGATATTGTTGCCATCGTAGGCATGAAAAATGTTCAGACAGGCCACACGTTATGTGACCCAAAACACCCGGCGACACTGGAGCCCATGGTTTTTCCTGACCCTGTTATTTCACTTGCTGTTTCACCTAAGGATAAAGGTGGCTCTGAAAAGATGGGTATCGCTCTGGGCAAGATGATTCAGGAAGACCCGTCTTTCCGTGTTGAAACCGATGAAGACAGTGGCGAAACCATTCTGAAAGGAATGGGTGAATTGCATCTTGATATTAAAGTTGACATTCTTAAGCGTACTCATGGTGTTGAGCTGGATGTAGGTAAGCCACAAGTGGCTTACCGTGAGACTATCACTAAAAAGGTTGAAGATAGTTATACACATAAGAAACAGTCGGGTGGTTCAGGTCAATTTGGTAAAATTGATTACATCATTGAGCCAGGCGAGCCTGGTACAGGTTTTGTTTTCGAATCTAAAGTGACCGGTGGTAACGTTCCTCGTGAATTTTGGCCTGCAGTTGAAAAGGGTTTTAAATCAATGCTGGATCAAGGTGTATTGGCAGGTTTCCCTGTTCTTGATCTGCAGGTGACTTTGATGGATGGTGCATATCACGCAGTTGACTCTTCTGCCGTTGCATTTGAAATCGCTGCAAAAGGGGCTTTCCGTCAGTCGATTCCCAAAGCAGGACCACAGTTGATTGAGCCGATCATGAAAGTTGATGTGTTTACACCGGATGATCACGTCGGTGATGTGATTGGTGATTTGAACCGCCGTCGCGGCATGATCAAATCTCAAGATGCGGGTGTTAGTGGTGTGCGTATTAAAGCAGATGTTCCATTAAGTGAAATGTTTGGTTACATTGGTGACTTGCGTACGATGACTTCAGGTCGTGGTCAGTTCTCTATGGAGTTCTCACATTACCTGCCTTGCCCTAAAAATGTGGCAGATGAAGTGATCAAAGAGGTGAAAGAGCGTAACGAGAAAAAGTAACGCTTGATTGAGAAAGGCCTCTTTTGGGTTAGTTATCCAGAGAGGCCTTTTTTATGCCCGTAATATAGGAAAAGAGATTATATCGTTTATATGGTTTGATTTTGTTATCAGCATCAATAGGCGATCGATTCCTAAAGCAACACCTGCGCAATCAGGAAAACCAGCGTGAAGTGCTGAAATTAAATTATCATCCATTGGGATCGATACCAAGCCTCTCTCTTTTCGATTTTTAATGTCAACCAAAAACCTTTGCTTTTGTTCATCGGCATCTGCTAATTCATGAAATCCGTTCGCTAATTCAACCCCTTTATAATAAAGCTCAAAGCGTTCGGCAACGGCTATTTCATCGTTTCGAACACGCGCCAGCATCGCTTGTGATACTGGATAGTCATAAACAAAAATAGGTTTTTTTTGGCCCAGCTTTGGCTCAATCAGGTGAGTCATTAGCAGAGTGAGCCAGCTGTCACGGTCGTTATGACTTAATTCGGATGTCAATTCAATGCCATGTGCATCAGCGCAATGGCGCAATGAATCGATTGAGTTCGAGAATGGGTTGATATCAAGGTGATGTTTAAATAGTGCTTGATAGCTCAAACGATCAAAGTGTTTAATGTCAAGAACGGATTCGACCAATGCTTCAACCTCATCCATTAAACATTGATGATCAAACCCAGGACGATACCATTCCAGTAATGTGAATTCAGGGTTATGGTACTGCCCTGACTCTTCATTACGAAATGCTTTGCATATTTGGTAAATGGCTCCTGAGCCTGAAGAGAGCAAACGTTTCATTGCAAACTCAGGTGATGTGGTTAAGTAATGGTTGCGACCTTGTGGTGAGCCAGGGCCAAGGTAGTTCGTTTCAAAAATGCTCAGGTGTGGGTCGGTGGAAGCCGCCGCCGAAATGAGTGGTGTTTCCACCTCCATCACATTGCGCTGGGAAAAAAAACTTCGGATATTTGAAAGCAACTGCGCCCGTGCTTGTAAAGCGGACAGGTTTGCAGTCGGGTGCCAGTGCGTTTCTGAATTTTCATCCATATGGGAAATTACTTTTTAACACGGCCCACATACTCTGCTGTGCGAGTATCGACTTTGATGAGTTCATCTTGTGGTACAAAAAGAGGAACACGTACCACCGCACCGGTCTCTAATGTTGCAGGTTTACCACCTCCTCCAGAGGTATCACCACGTTCACCGGGATCCGTTTCGGTAATGGTCAATTCGACAAAGTTTGGTGCGGCGACCGTCAGTGGACTGCCGTTCCATAGTGTGACGACACAGATCTCCTGGCCTTTTATCCACTTTGCGGCATCACCCACAGCATTCGCATCAGCAGCATATTGCTCAAAGCTCTCCTGATCCATAAAGTGCCAGAATTCACCATCGGAATAGAGAAATTCCATGTTGATATCAATGACATCAGCGGCCTCGACGCTTTCACCGGACTTGAATGTACGTTCAACAGTACGGCCGGTCTTCAGGTTGCGTAACTTAACACGATTGAATGCCTGTCCTTTGCCTGGTTTTACAAATTGATTTTCAACAATAACGCAGGGGTCAGCGCCCATCATTATCTTAAGGCCCGAGCGAAATTCGTTGGTACTGTAGGTTGCCATGCGATATCCCTTGATTGATCAAAATTGCAGCTAAAAAACAGGCGATTATAAAGCTTTTTTGCAGTGAATAGAAAAATTAAAAAAATTGGCATTGACAAGAAATTATATCGCGATATTTTATAATCAAGCTGGACGTAGTGTTTACATGACTTTACGCTATCAGCCTTAAAGTTTCATAAAGGTGAACACTATGAATGGTATTGAAAAAGAGCAACGCCATCGCGATCGTATGCAGCGTAAAAAGGCAGTGATTGATGCGTCCATCGCCGATGCAGATCAAAATCAAGGTCTGCTCCTGGTGCTCACTGGTAACGGTAAGGGGAAATCCAGCTCAGCCTTTGGCATGGTTGCGCGCGCTCTTGGGCATAATATGAAAGTGGGTGTTGCCCAGTTTATTAAGGGGCGCTCAGATACTGGTGAAGAGGCATTTTTCGCCCGCCAGTCGGATGTTACTTGGCATGTGCTGGGTGAAGGCTTTACATGGGAGACTCAAAATCTTGCACAGGATATCGAAACAGCCCTGCGTGGTTGGGCTGTTGTGCAAGGTATGCTGCAAGATCCATCAATTGATCTCATTGTGCTGGATGAGCTCACTTATCCTGTCAAATACGGCTGGTTAGAGCTGGATACCATACTTGATGACCTTAAAGCACGTCCACCTATGCAACATGTTGTGATTACTGGTCGTGGTGCCAGCAAAGCTCTGTGTGATGCGGCTGATACGGTGACAGAATTAGTGGATAGCAAACATGCCTTCCGTGCCGGTATAAGCGCACAAAAAGGTGTGGACTTATAACAAGCATGATCAGTACTACCCGCACACTCATGGTTCAAGGCACCACTTCTGATGCGGGCAAAAGCTTGTTAGTGACAGCTCTGTGCCGTTGGTGGGTTAAGCAAGGTATTCGTGTAGCACCTTTTAAACCACAGAATATGGCGCTCAACAGTGCAGTGAGTGTAGATGGTGGAGAGATTGGTCGTGCTCAGGCGGTGCAAGCCCAGGCGTGTCGACTAGAGCCTCATACTGATATGAACCCCGTATTGCTCAAACCCAACACGGAGGTGGGGGCTCAAGTGATTATTCATGGTCATGCCATTGGCAATATGGAAGCGAGTGATTATCATGATTACAAGCGTATTGCACATCAAGCAGTGCTGGAATCACACAAGCGCCTTGCTGCTGATTTTGATGCAGTGATTGTGGAAGGAGCAGGTTCACCCGCAGAAATTAACCTGCGTGATAATGATATTGCCAATATGGGTTTTGCTGAAGCGGTGGATTGCCCCGTTATTTTAGTAGCAGATATTGACCGTGGCGGTGTTTTTGCTCATCTGGTTGGTACGCTGGCTCTATTGAGCGAGAGTGAACAAAAGCGCATCAAAGGTTTTGTGATCAATCGTTTCCGTGGCGATATCGCTCTGTTGCAATCAGGTCTGGACTGGCTGGAGGAATACACGGGAAAACCAGTATTGGGTGTTTTGCCCTATCTGCGTGGTTTGCACCTGGAAGCAGAAGATGCATTGCCCCGTGAGGCTGATATTGCCCCGCAAACAGGTGTACCATATCTTCGAGTTATTGTTCCTGTCTTGCCCCGTATCAGTAATCATACCGATTTTGATCCGCTGCGCTTGCACCCACAGGTAGAGCTGCAATTTATTGGACCCAATGATGAAATTCCAGCTGCAGATCTGATCATTCTTCCAGGATCAAAAAGTATACGTAACGATCTTGCTTATTTACGCAAGCAAGGATGGGGTTGCGCGATTCAACGGCATTTACGTTATGGCGGTAAACTTATTGGTATTTGTGGTGGTTTCCAGATGTTAGGGCAGACAGTCCATGATCCCCTTGGAGTTGAAGGTGGCTCAGGATCTTGTGATGGTTTGGGGCTACTTGAGTTAGAGACAACTCTGGCTGCTGAAAAGCAGCTGCGTAATGTCAGTGGAAAGCTACTGATCGGTGATGTAACTGTTTCTGGTTATGAGATTCATGCCGGTGTCACATCTGGTCTGGCACTTGGTCATCCTGTCATTAATTTAGGTGATCGAGTGGAGGGAGCTATAAGCCAGGATGGACAGGTTTTAGGAACTTATCTACACGGTCTGTTCGAATCATCAGAGGCATGTATGGAGTTACTTAAATGGGCGGGTTTGAGTGATGCCAAAAAACAGGATTATCATGGTTTGCGTGAATCAGCCATTGAACGGTTGGCCGATGCCGTAGAAATACACCTCAATACTGATAAATTGCGTCATATTTTAGAGGCGAATTGACATGAAAACACTCATTCTTGGAGGGGTGCGTTCTGGCAAAAGCCGTTTGGCCGAACGGCTTGCAACAGAGAGTAACTTACCCGTCACTTATATCGCAACCGCAACGGTACAAGATGAGGAGATGCAGGCGCGTATCACGGCGCACCGTATTCATCGCCCGAGTCATTGGGCGCTCATCGAAGAACCTTTGAATTTGGCAGCAGTGTTAGAAAAACATGCCAGTAACGACAAGTGCATACTGGTTGACTGCTTAACGCTGTGGCTAACAAATCTTCTCATGACAGATGATGAAGCGCAGTTTAAACATGAGCGCGAAGCTTTACTTTCAATATTGCCCACTTTAGCTGGGCAAATTATTTTAGTCAGCAATGAAACCAACATGGGCATCACGCCGTTAGGTGAACTCAGCCGTCGCTATTGTGATGAAGCGGGTTGCCTGCATCAAGAGATTGCCCAGATCTGTCAACGAGTCATTTTGACCGTTGCAGGTCTGCCTCACATATTAAAAGGAGACTCAATATGACAGAACTCAAAAACTTGGCATGGCTCAATACTCCCTCAGCTATTCCTGACAAAAAAACTCGGCAAGCGGCTGAAGTACGTCAAACTGAACTGACCAAACCCCCCGGTGCCTTGGGTCGATTGGAAGAGGTAGCCATTTGGCTTGCTGCACTTAAAGGCTCGGAGCGCCCCAGTCTTGAAAATATACAGATCACCGTATTTGCTGGTGATCATGGCGTTGCCGATGAGGGTGTGTCTGCTTTTCCTCAAGCGGTGACGGCAGAAATGGTGAAAAATTTTGCTCGGGGTGGTGCGGCTATTTGTGTCAGTGCGCGAGCCATTGGTGCAAATTTGGACGTGGTTAATTTAGGCACGGCATATGATACAGGGCCACTCGAAGGGGTTAAGCAATATAAGCTGGGTTTGGCAACGGCTAATTTTACAAAACAAGCTGCAATGACAGAGTCACAATTAGTTCGCGCACTGAGTGCGGGGTATGAAGTTGTTGATAAGGCTAAAAAATCAGCAATTGACCTTTTTATTGGTGGTGAAATGGGCATAGCTAACACCACTGCATCAAGCGCTTTGGCTTGCCTTTTACTTGATGCATCACCGGCGCAGCTCGCAGGGCCAGGTACAGGGCTTGATCACACCGGGGTTGAGCACAAAGCTCAGGTAATTCAAACTGCGCTGAATTTGCACAAACCGTATATTGACTCACCACTTGAAGCTTTACGTCGAGTCGGAGGCTTTGAGATTGCAGCTTTAGTGGGGGCGTATATTGCCTGCGCTCAAATGCGTATCCCCGTTTTAGTTGATGGTTTTATCAGCTCTGTTGCTGCGTTAGTGGCGGTGAAAATTTGCTGCGGTGCTGAAAACTGGTTTCTTTTTTCCCACACTTCAGCTGAGCCGGGTCATCAATGTGTGTTGGATGCTTTGAGTGCGCAGCCTTTGCTTGACCTGGGGATGCGTCTTGGCGAGGGAAGTGGTGCGGCAGCAGCAGTGCCACTATTGCGCCTTGCTTGTGCACTGCATAATAAAATGGCGACTTTTGCACAAGCAGCCGTTTCAGAAAAGTTATAAACAACGCATGAGCACTGATACTTTCATTGATCTGTTACGCCATGGTGAAACCAGCGGTGGTGCCTGTTTACGTGGCAGTATTGATGATGCCTTAACTGAGTTTGGCCTCTCTCAAATGAGAGCGGCAATAGATCAGCGTGATCCTTGCTGGGATCACATCATAAGTTCACCGCTTAAACGCTGTGCTGACTTTGCTCATGAATTAGCCAGACAACATTCAATACCGCTGACAGTTGATCGACAGTTTCAAGAGATACACTTTGGTCAATGGGAAGGTTGCTTTGTCGAAGATCTGATGAAAACAGATGCGGATGCGCTGACAAACTTCTGGAATGATCCAGTAAAATACACGCCTCCAGAGGCCGAGCCATTGCTCGATTTTGAAGTGCGTATTGTCGCCGCTTGGCAGGAGATTATCGCGCGCCATGCAGGTGAAAAAATATTATTGGTGACACACGGCGGTGTCATTCGCCTATTGCTTTGCCATATATTGAACCATCCTGTCAGGCGCATGCTTGAGTTTGAAGTCAAACATGCTGCGATTGAGCGTATTCATATCAAACAAGATGGGGCTTTATTACGTTTGTAATATGTCATTGAAAAAAGCAGAAAGTTAATTTGTGTATGCCCCTTTGTGTTTTTTGCACAGTTTGCAACTGGATAAGAATTTAATAGTAAACCCCATAACAACCTAAATAACTGAAAAGAGTAGATTTTTGTAAATGCTCTACCAAGCCCCTGTTTTAGCTGAGTTCGATTGCTGGCGGGAATTTCTGGTGTTATCACAGAAAAAACTGGTTTACTTCGTCTGGGTTATTATCTTGAAAAATTCTCTTGGGATTTTGATGTTTTTTTGATTTTTATAGGGTGTTCATGTATAAAGCCCGTTCGCGATCCGCCTTATGGGAGTCACTTTATGTTACTTTTTCGATAGGTGCGGCACGGGAAGCTATTGCGAAGCCTGTTTTACAGGTCATTCCAACTTTTTAATTTTAAAGCGTGAAATAGAGGAAATATATTATGGCTGGAAGTAATCAGCGTACGATCCCGAAGTACAAAATTTGTCGCCGCCTGGGCGAAAATTTATGGGGACGCAGTAAATGTCCCACGAATTCTAAAGGAACACGTCCTGGTATGCATGGTGCTAAACGTGCCAAAGTGACCGATTATGGTGTTCAGTTACGTGAAAAACAGAAAATTAAAGGTTACTACGGCAGCATTAGTGAAAAGCAGTTTCGGGCTATTTTCAAAGAAGCCTCACGCCGTAAAGGTGATACTTCAGAAAATCTGATCGGGTTGCTTGAGTCTCGTCTTGATGCGATTGTTTATCGTATGAATTTTGTTCCAACCGTTTTTGCTGCACGTCAGTTTGTTAATCACAAGCATGTCACAGTGAATGGTGTGGTTGTTAATATCCCATCTTATCGCTGCAAGCCCGGTGATGTGATTGAGATACGTGAGAAGAGTCAAAAAATTCCAATGGTGATCGAAGCGTTACAAAAAATGGAGCGCGATATTCCTGACTACATCACAATGGAAGAAAATGTAAAAGGTATTTTCAAAGAGGTTCCAGTTATCAGTGATGTTCCTTATCCTGTTCAGATGAGTCCTAACCTTGTTGTAGAGTTTTATTCTCGTTAAGGTTTTTACTGATCGTGATAAAAAAACCCGACTTCGGTCGGGTTTTTTTATGCCTTTAGCCCTGATTTAGATGAAGGGGCTGAAGTCCCTGTTCTGTAAAAATTCAATTCAGACTTCATCAGTAACGTAGGTCGGGTTAGCGCAGCGTAACCCGACAAAGTAATTGACGAAAGGCATGGCACCAATTCAGCAAACCACAACTACATCCGCCGCTAACACCACACTATTTTCGCCCCAATTCGTGGGTAATAAGTTCCGATCCATTTCATCATGTCGGGTTACGCTGCGCTAACCCGACCTACCCACCTGACGAGCACCAAAAATGAGAATGGCTTTCCCTTTGAAGAGCCTTTTTTGAATTGTAGAAAAAAGTTGTCTTTGTATCATGTGGTTATTAAAAGTAATGAATTCAATATAATTATATATTTTTTGAATTACAACAGGTGACATCAATATAGCACATTCTTGATATTTAGCCTGGTGCGTAAAATAACTTGCAGAATCGAGGTATAACAACCAGCAAAATTAGAATTTAAGTTTGTGCTGGCAGAGAACGATAGTTAAAAATACGTACGTAATCGACATATCAGTTGTACATAGTTGAGGTGAAAGTTGTATGCAAAGTAGTACGATCCAGACAGGGAAGTACTCTACAGGTTTTTCATTGATCGAACTGATGGTCACTATTGCAGTTGCCACTATTGTGATGATGGTTGCTATTCCAAGTTTTCAAAGTACCGTGAGCAATAATCGTATGACAGCAGCGGTGAATGAGTTCGTTCGCACACTGAATGCAGCTCGAAGCGAAGCGCTTAAGCAAGGCATTCGAGTGACAGTATGCAAAAGCAATAATCCAGCGGTGGCGGAGCCAGCTTGCACGACCTCAGGTGGCTGGGAGCAGGGCTGGATCGCTTTTATTGATAGAGATGCTGATGATGTTGTGGATTATTCTGCTGATCCAGCAATAGATGAAACCCCTTTTCAGGTTCACCTGCCACTGGAAGGTGCAAAAACGACCTTGCGTGGTAAGTTTGGCACAGTCACTAACCGTGTGACTTTTCTGGCTTCAGGTTATGCCACTGCAACGAATGGGCAACTTATTCTCTGTAATGACCAAATAAAAGTTTTTGCAACAGACAAAAGCAAGGCTCGTATTATTATTATTTCTCAAATCGGACGCATCAGAACAGTGGCAGGTGATCATGCTGATGTGAATGCAGCGGTGAATTCATGTACTTGATGAATATGAAAAACAAGGGTTTTACGCTGATTGAGGTTTTGGTATCTATCGCTATTTTAGGTGTGGGTATTCTGGGCGTTGCTGCGTTGCAAATAACAAGCACTCAAAATAATAGCGATGCATACTTGCGCAGTCAGGCCGTGTTTTTAGCCTACGATATTGCTGATAGAATGCGTGCGAATCCAATAGCTGTTGGCAATGGAGCGTACGCGGATGTTGATGGAACTGAAAGTGCTCCTGCATTCAATTGTGTCGATAATTTTTCAGGCACAGGCTCTGGCACTACATGCACAGAAGCAGAGTTTGCTTTAGCAGATATTGCTGCCGCTGACTATGGTTGGTTATCCGCGCTGTCAGAGTATTTGCCTTCTGGAACAGGAACAATTGAATGTAATGAAACCCCATGCACAGAAACTTCACCGCATACCGTCACAATTACCTGGAATGATCTTGAAGGGTCAGTACAGAGCTTTAACTTCAGGTTTGCTTTATGAAATCATTATTGACTCAACAACGTGGTTTTACTTTAGTCGAAGTGATGGTGGCTTTGGTTATTGGAATGATTCTTACTGCCGGGTTGATCCAGGCTTTTCAAAGCCATCGATTATCTCATCAATCTAATGAAGGCTTTTCAATTTTGCAGGAAAATTCGCGTTTTGCATTAGATATGGTTGGGCGTTATATGCGTTTGGCTGGGTATAGAGATGCTTCACCTAATCTGATAACTGATGATTTCTCGTTGGCACTACCCGGATTCTCGAATGGGCAAGTTATTCACGGCGTTAATGGTAGCAGCGGCACTCCTGACTTCGTGGTCTTTCGTTATCTGGGAAGTATTTTGGGTGCAACGGATAACTGCCTTGGCGATGCATTGGCCCCTGGAGAAGTGACGAATATAATTTTTTACATTAATAGTGGCAGTTTGATCTGCAGGGCTGAAATTTTGAATGCAACAACTGGCGTTGTATCGAAGGTTGTGGCAGAGCAGGTATTGGCTGAAGGTGTTGATGATATGCAGATTTTGTATGGCCTGGATGATGATGCGAATGGTGCGGCTAACCGTTATGCCAATGCAGCAGCTATTACAGACTGGAGTGAGGTAGTGAGTGTGCGAATGGCGCTGTTATTTAATACCACAATTGCTGTAGAGAGCAGTGATTTGGCACAAAATTACACCCTGTTAGGAACCGCAAGTGGGCCCTATACAGACCGTTTAAGGCGGCGTGTTGTAACAACAACTGTGACATTAAGAAATTAGGAGTTGTGATGATTAATATGAAAAAACAGAGCGGTACTGTATTGATGATCAGTTTGTTGGTGCTATTAGTCATTACATTATTAGGCGTGAGTTCAACACATGGTACGCGTACGCAAGAGCGTATGGCTAAAAATGCTCAGGATCGACAGGTTGCTTTTCAGGCAGCAGAAACAACTGCCTCCTGGGTTGAGCAAGATGTATTTGATGTAGTCGATGGTAATATTTTTAATATAGATATCACTAAATGGTGTGATTTGTTTGTTGATGATCCAAGTACTCTGTCTGCTGACTGTAAGGATAATGGTGGAAATGCCCAACCTTGGAATCGTCCCGCCGTGGACTGGAAAGATTCTGGTGGTGTACAGAATCAGGAGTTAAGTGATGCTCAGGTAACAGCTCTTTTTGGCGCAAATAGTGCAATCTCAAAAGACCCACGCCATCAAGTAGTGTTGCTTAATCTTGAAAAACGTAAAGGATTTGAAAGCAGTAGTGCGCCAGGTGGATTAGTGGCGACATTTGTGGTGACCAGCCTGGGGTATGGCGAGGAAGAGAATACCACGGTGAAAATCCAGACTTTATTTAATATTGATGTAGGGCTTTAACATACTGTTAAAGCGCTATCTTTACGGTAAGAGGATTGAAATTATGCGTGTTTATCGAAAGCTGTGTAGTGCCATTATCATATTGAGCTTGTTGGTCACACCTAATGTGAGTGCAAGCACAAATACCACAACTACAGTCGCCCCTAATTTGATGATTATTTTCAGTACAGCATTCTCGATGAATCGTGAAATGGATGATGTCAATTACCCGTCACTGGATATCAATGGTGATGGAGTTGAACATGATAATTACTATCGTTTCGATGATCTCGGTTTCAATCAATGGAACCCTGCATTTAGCTGGAGTTCATCCGCACCTTGGGATAGCAGTGGAACTTTCTTGGGAGATGGAAATACCAATCTTCATGGTAACCAGCCATCTTCAAAGCTTTATAAGAGCAAAGAGGCCTTTCTGGATATTTTAAATGATCCCGCTCTTTCCGATAATATCAATATCGGTTTTGCCACATTCAGGCAAATATTTGGTTTACCAATGGCCACGACAAATGTTTTGACTACTGCAACTTGGCCAGAAGTATTTCCAGCAGGTGGCAACCCCGGTGAAGATCTAAGTAATCGAGGTGATCCTGCCGATCCTTCATCACCTCATCCAAAATTTCCAGGTGGAAATGATATCTTTAAAGCATCGAACCCCGACAAAAATGCATTTGGCAATGATATGACTAATTTTTCTTCGCTAAGATGGTGGCGACAATGGTTTGATTGGGGGGCTTCAGCATATGGTAGTGGGGCAAACTGGAATGATTATAGTAATCCTGGAGTAGAGACACCTTGCGCCTATCTCTATACGGGAGCGCCACTTTATGGAAACCCTGCTCATGGTGGAAGTGGTGGTAAATATTATGAAACAGGCCGTGGTTTTTTAGATGATAGTTTTACGACCTTTCTTGACAATAACAGTGGTGACGGTGGGTTGCCACTTAAGTTTCGTTATAGGGCGGGAGCAGAAGATCAGGTAACAGGTCGTACAGAGTGCAGTATTGATGATACTGACTGGCCTTGGGGAGTGGAAAATACTACAGGTGCGCGTAGTGCTGCTGAAGTTGCTGCCGGTGATCCGATGATTGAGCATTATCTATGTAGAACATGGTATAACTCACAGGGAAATATATTTCAGGCTCTTTATAATGCCAATCGGCCTTATAACCACGCTTATCCAGGTCGTTGGAGTGGTTATGATGTATATCGTGCGACACCTGAGCTGTATCTGTTTGATGACAGTAGCGGTTTTTTGGTTGACCGGTGGGGAATAAACCGGTCAAGCACCTCTTACTCTTTAGCTTGTGATGCGAATAGTCTTATCGACTCCTCTCATCCTGCCTATATGCTAAAGGATCAAACCGTACGTGTGACTGATCAATTGAGAGCATGGGGGCCTTTCGCAGGAGAGTCTGGCACAACAACAGCTTACTTCTCTGAAGTTCCTCACTATTGGGAAGGGCTTTATGACAGCACGACGGATGCTGAAATTGGAGCAATGACCGGATGGTCAGGCGAGACAAGCTATGAACGTGTTTGTGGTGGCACAAGTACAGATACAGGTAGTGATACAAATACAAGCACAGATGCAGATACAACAGAGTGTATGACCGCTTCATACCCTTCGGGCGTGGCTGATCCCTGTGCCGATGGCCGGAATTTGTGCCCAAACGAAAGTACCGCCAACCCTGCTGATTTTTATCGGTATGTTAAAACAATGGGAGCAGATTTGCCTGGAAACTCGCGCCATATGGGAGTTTTCCTGGATCTACCCGATCCAGCTTTGGGCTATGATGATCAAAGAGAGAAAGTCAAGGGTTTTATGGCTTATGAACAGATGAGCCTTGACGGGAATGATTATAACCCTAGTACCCAATTGATTGCTGGAGGTAAAGGTGTTGCGGTTAGTTCACACCCCTGGCAGCAACATCAATCACCGATTTATCAATCACTGCAAAGTGCTTATGCCTACTACAGTGCTTATAAAGCGGCAGATACTCTATATGACAGTTGCCGTGACAATAATATTTTACTGTTCTATGACGGTAAAGAAGATGCGCGCTGGGAAATGGTTAATGGTGTTGAGGTGTATGCCAAACCGGAAGATATGGCGGCCAAATTATACAATGATCTTGGTGTTCGAGTGCATGTGGTGATCATCTCGAATAACAGTGGTGATATTGACCAGGCTAACCTGATTGCAGCCAGCGGTGGTACGACCCAAGCGTATTCTGCACAAACACTGGAAGAGCTTAAAAACGGTCTTTCCACAACGTTCAGCAAGATCGGGCTGAGTGGTGAGGTGAGTGAAGTAGCGCCAGCAATTCCAACTACCACCAAAGCAGGAAGCAAGGTTTTTCTGGCCGGGAGTGAACAATCGCCCAGTGCGGGGAATCTCAGAGCTTATGAGGTTGGGAGTGATGAGAGTTTAACTTTAAGCTGGAATGCCGCCAATGAGATGACTGTAGCTGAGCGTAAAAGCAGGCTATGGTCAACAGAATCTGATGGTGAGCTTGAAAAATTCAAAGATCTGGATGATGCTGCCTTTG
This sequence comes from Gammaproteobacteria bacterium, assembly GCA_015490755.1. Taxonomy (GTDB): domain Bacteria; phylum Pseudomonadota; class Gammaproteobacteria; order JAADGQ01; family JAADGQ01; genus S141-38. Next base: position 4,705 of record WFXF01000017.1, on the reverse strand, counting down.
AAATCAGTGGTACGCCTGATGCCGATACGATCAAGGAGTATACCTTTGATCCATCTTATGACAGTGAAGCTTATCTGATGAATCGAAAATCGGGTAGTCTGCTGGGGGCGATTGAAAGAGGCAATTATACCTTGGCTTTGAACGCGCCTGGTGATCCTGCGTTATGGCGTGATTCAGATTATCGTACGTTTGTTACATCCAGAAAAGATCGTACTCCTATTGTGTTGACCAGTTCGGTCGATGGCTTTTTATATGCGTTCAAGCAATCTGATGGTGATTTGCTCTGGGGCTGGACACCACGCAGCCTGGTTAAACAGATGAAAAACTTTGGTACATTCCAGTTTGGTGACTATATGAATGGCCGCTTTTATGCAGTGGACGCCAAAAAAAATAGTGGTAGTAATTATGGCACTTATATCATCGGTGCAGCGCAATCAGGCGCAATGTATTACTCATTGAAACTAAAAAACAATAATAGCGGTAAACTGCATAAGCTGATTTGGGAAGATGAGTATGCGGGGTATACCTCTCCGGGTGGGGGAGAGCCTCAGCTATGGCGCCATGATGATAAAGTTTATGCGGTTTATGTAGTGAATAATGGCGCTGGAGTATCAACATTAGTCATTCGCAATGTTGCCAAGAAAAATGACAAACTTGAAGTTACCGGATTATCTTTCAAAATTACCTCGGTACCATTAATTTCAGATAAAAATGAAATCTATCTGGGTGATAAAAACGGAAATGTCTATCGTGCCGAACTATTAGATTCAGATGATGCATTAAAAACAGAAACTGCTTTGCGCGATGATCTTAATGCAACGGGTGCCAAATTGGGTAATTTTGTTCCGTCTTCACTATCTTCATCTGAGCTGATTTATCTCGGCATTGCAACGAGCAGTGACGACAAACGTTACCTGAGAGCACAATCCACTTCACGTTTGACGATTTTCAGGGAAGATTATATTGATCATGATGGTGATAGTGATACCGATGATGTGCCCGTATGGCGCAATGCCTGGACAAGCAGTGATGGCAGTGCAGGGGTGTGGAGTGCAGATGGTGCTACCTATACGGCTGATACCAGTGGTACTCCGGGGGTTGATGGTAACGGATATTATGTAAATCAAACATCGGGTATTCCGGCATTGCCTTCGGGCGCAAGGATTACTGATGCTGCCACTATTGTGGGTGATGCAGTAGTTTTACCGGTGGCTTTGGCGGCTACTACAGGTGTTTGTAGCTCCCTCGACGTGGCTTACTACTATTTATATGATCTGGCCACGGGCCAATTTCCGGCTGGGAAATTTGGAAGTCGTGGTAACCATATACACGCGGGGTTTGGTAAACCTAACAGAGTATCTGTGACTACTACGGGTCCGAATGATATCGATATGGTACCTAATGCACCTCAAAAAGAGGATAACACAACGGGCGTTATGGACGGAATTGAGGTGACAGGTGGTCAACGTTCAGGTCGTAACTCCTGGCGTGAGTTGGTTGATTAAAATCATATGTTTTTGGAGATTTAAAATGAAAAGAGTTCTTATAGCGAGTGCTTTAATTTTAGTCAATACATCACTCATGGCTGCTGAAAAGGAAGATAGTAAAGAGCAAAAAGTGACAGTAACATCTACATTTAATTTTAAGGCGGGTGATGCAGTGAACAGGCAAGAGATGGCCGAGCGATTAAGGAGGGAACTATTGCGTAATCAGCGAATGGGGCAGCAATCTTCGGCGCAGCGTGATATACAAAAAAGTGAATATATTGAAGAGATTAGAAGGCAGAAACAAAAGTGAATAATTATCGTAAAGGGTTTACGTTAATTGAATTGCTGATTGCCTTGATTGTGTTGGCGATACTGGCGGGAATTGCTTATCCCTCTTATCTGGAGCAGGTTAAAAAATCCCGAAGGGGAGATGCACAGGCAGCGCTTTTAGAGTTAAGTCAGTTTATGGAAAAATTTTATACTGCAAACAGCTGTTATCAAAACAGAGGCGCTGATGGGCTTTGTTCGACGGCAGCTGATAATACGCTGCCGGCATTACCTTTCACACAAAGCCCAAAGCAGGGGGCAACAAAATATTATAATTTGACACTGCAAGCATCAACGATTGCAACGCGTTACACTTTGCGGGCAACGCCTATCGCGGGTGGAGCCCAAGATGGTGATGGCTGGCTGGAGATAACCAATACGGGCCTGAAGCGTTGGGATGAAGATAATGATGGTTCTACAGGAGAGAGTAGTTGGTGAAATCTATAAAACAGAAATAACTTATACATTTTGACGGCTCTATGTGATTTATAGTGGGTAGTAACGTAGGTCGGGTTAGCGTAGCGTAACCCGGCATGATGGAAAGGAAGTTCGTGGTGTTAGGGTAGTGAATGAGTTGTGGCTTGCTGGATTGGTGTCATGTTTCTCGTCAGTTACTTTGTCGGGTTACGCTACGCTAACCCGACCTACACTACTTGTAGTAGTTCAGACTTGCTCTTTTGCTCCAAAATTGTACCTGCTTATACCCATAGCTTCCTCCAATTTCAGAAGTCTGTTTTGCATAGGGAGTGTTCTGAGTGTGACATAGGAAAAGCGAGGAATCATCTCTCCGCTTCCTCATACCTCACTGTTGTAGCGCACCTTGAAATTTAATGATGAAAAAATATTAAAGTTGTATTAAAAAAAACCGACTATTAATTGAAGTGCGTGTTATTTTAAAAAAATAATTCAAGGACAGGTTCTTTCGACAAGGTTGTCTCTTTTTGTTCAAAAAAGAGGTTAAATTAATGAAGTTGCATCAACGTTTTTTGCTATTCAATCTGTTTTTTCTGCTATTTATCAACAGCTCACCCAGTCTGGCAAATGATGTTGAAAAGTCTGTAGACACATATGCATACCACCCTGGTTTATACGCCCATGACATGTCAATTTCTGCTCTTGACAGTAGCAGGTTTAATCACATAAGAGGGGTTGTAGTTTTATATAAGATGAAGGATCTCATGCCTTCTGAAAACAGTGTAAACTTGCAGCCAATACACGATTCGATTAGCCAGTTAAAAAACCTGAAAAATTATCAAGGGGATGGGCGTCTGATTATTCAGGTAACTTATAATCGTGATTATGCACTTCCTGGTTGGATGAAAAAAAATCCCAAGTTTGGTTGGGCCGGTGTGACAGCAAATGGGTATAGTGAAAATCGAAACGCTCCAGGTAAAATATATGGGGTTTTTTACAGAACAGGTAAACCTTCCAGTATTACATCTTACTCTGGAAACTATGCACCGATTTATACAAACCCAGAGTGGGTAAAAGTTCATAATCGATTAATGCAGGCTATCGCAAATGAATTTGACTCAAATCCATTGGTTGAAATGATCGCAGGTGTGACAGGAGAAACCAGTAAATATGATCCACCTGTATTTAGCGGTTGGAGATGGGGGCGAAATGGAAATCCAACTGAGTATGAGTATTTAAGAGAACGAATTGATACGGTATCTTCAATGTTTTCTCAAACAAGGATGCGGGTTACGTATAATTATCTGGATAGTTCATATCCCGGTGGAGTAAATGCGATGCGAAATTCCATCGAGCTGGATATCGCAAATAAAGGTGTTGTGCTCTCTAGCCCTGATGTGCACCCCTCTTATCATAGTAAGTGCAGCCAATACTTTGGTAAAGTTGGTAGTAGATGCAATAAGGGGATCGACCAAACATACCCAACTAATGCTATTTTTAGATATTTCCAAGAATATAAAGATCGGATCCCAACGGTTGCAACAATTAGTTCTGAATCAATTTATAATAATCCCCGAGGCGTAAATAAAAGAAGAAATGCCTGGTATAGAAATAATGATACGCAATTGGTACAAGCTTCTGCACAAGACTTTATTGACCTGCTGTTGAATCAACCTGATGGAGTATGGGCACAACATCATGATAGTGATGTTCGGGATTTTTATGGTAATGGTGGTCCACAGGTACACTATATATTTGTTGTAGGATATAGTGGGCTGAGTGAGGATAGAGGTAAATATAACTTTCTGCGCGAAACAGGAGGGTTTGCTGATAAAATTAAGAGTTACCTGGATGCTGGCGGTACCATACCACCTTCCAGTGTAAATTATGTCAGCAATTCAGGAGGAGGTGCGCCAACTCCTGGCGATGATACACTGGCTTTACCACTTGTTATGACACTTAGTGGCAGTAACCCGGTAACAGTCGTACAAGGCAAATCTTTTATTGACCCTGGAGCTATAGTTTCGCGTGACGGGGACTTTGTTAAGGTTGTCATGAGTAATGATCGCGTTAATATAAATAAAAAAGGTAAATATATTCTTACTTATGCAGCACAAGATAGTTATGGTAGTAAGGTTACTGCGGTAAGAACAGTCAATGTAGTTTCATCTGGTAGTGGTGGTGGAAATACTCCAATTCGTGTAGATGGAAATATTTCAGACTGGAAAGGTGTCACTCCGATTGCAACAGCAAATAGCCAAAGCCTGAAAACACTAAAAATGGTGAGTGATGCCAGCCATATATACTTTTTAATTGAAGGCAGTGGTATAGGGGTCAATACCCAATTGCATTTGAATGTAGATAACAAAGCTGCAACGGGTTATCAAACCAATAACTGGAAGAGCTCAGGTATTGATTACCTTGTTGAAAATGACTGGCTCTATAAATCAACAAGAAATGATGCCAGCTGGAGCTGG
>WFXF01000016.1 GCA_015490755.1 Gammaproteobacteria bacterium | reverse complement strand
ACGTTGTAATTGATGTTTTTAGACCTCCTTCCAATCAGGTATGATGCCCTGACCTAAATCGCTGTTTTTATTTGGAGGATGGATGCGTTACTCAAGGTTGAAAAAAAGCGGGATTGCTTTTCTATTAATATGTATTGCCTCTACATCACTTGCCAGTGAACTCGATTCTGTGGCTCCTGATCGCCTGGTTGCAGGAAAGGGGGGGGATATTTCGTTTGTCTTTGATGAGATACCTCACAATGCAAAGCTGAAAATATATCCTGGCGGGAGCTATATTAAAGAGCAGTTACCTCTTGTTGATGTCGTTGAAGATTTCGCCTTGCATAATGATTTTATCTATCTGGCGGGTCGCAGTGGTCTTCAGGTTGTTACAGATATTGAAGTAAAACCAAAAATTATTGGCACACTAATTTCTGATAGAAAGTTGATGCAGCTATCCGTTAGCGATAATAAATTATTTGCAGTAGATGACGCTCATCAGCTGTATGTCTATTTATTAACCGATCCACGTGAGCCTGAACTCGTAGGTGAGTATCAAGCCAAAGCCGCAGTAAAATCTGTTTTTTCAACAGACTCCTTTTGCTATCTGTTGTTAGAGTCAGGCGAAATCATTGTTTTAAATACGACGAACCCTTCAAATATCGTGACAGATTTTTATCTGGATTTAGAGGAAAAATTTAACCGACTGTTTGTGAGTCATAATACTCTTTACGCAGTGAGCAATCAGAATGTTATTTCCTTTGTTATTAATCGTGTTGGGCAATTGAAATATCGCACTGCTTATCAAGCGTCATCGTCTGTGTCGGATATTGTTGTCTATCAGGACAGAGCTTATCTGGCACTGCAAAATGGTGAATTATTGTTACTGGATGTGACGAATCCAGAGCAGTGGGTCTGGCTGGGCAGTCATGGCAATTTAGTTGATATTCAGCGGCTAAGTTATAACAATAAAAAGTTATTGGCAGTCACAAATCAGGGAACTCAATATTTGATTGATGTAAAAAACCCGGCACAACCCACGGTAGAAAATATCTATTCTGGTTCCAGTAAAAAGTGGCTTCGGGCTGCTTTGTTGGATGATGAATTAAGCGTGGTTTTGGGTTCAGGTTTGTTACAGTTTGTCGACTTCTCCTCTACGCCGCCACAAATTTCAAATGAAAATATGGATTTTGGCCAAGGGGTGAATTTTGGTGGACAGCGCCGTGCGGTGATTCGTGACAATATGATGTACGTGGCGGACTGGTTTTCAGGGATTCACCTATACGATATCAGTCAGCCTGATCATCCTCAGTTATTATCCAGCTTCCATACGCCTGGCTCTCCCAAAGGTATCGTTGTAAAAGGTGATTACGCTTATGTGGCGGATGATGACTATGGTTTGCAAATTATTGATATATCTAACCCGCGTAACCCACTGCATGTTTCAGAGCTGATTACGAGTGGCCTGGCTTATACGCCCGTATTGGCCGGTGATCGCCTTTTTCTTGCCAGCCATCGTGGTGGGTTTCATATTATAGATATCAGTGATGTAAAAGCTCCGAAAGTGATTGCCGAATATGATACTCCCGGCAAGGCATGGTCACTTGCTGTGAAAGATGAGATCGTTTATGTATCGGATACAACATCAGGTTTATTGATATTTGATGCATCGAATATTGATGAAATCAAACAGATCGCATCTTTTAGTCCAGGTAAAAATGCGGAAGATATTCTGATTCGGGGTGATATTGCATACGTTGCTTTTTTTGATGACGGATTGTATCTGTTAGATATTAGTAATCCGGCACAACCTGAAGTTTTATCTCATCTGGTGACCCCGGGTAATGCGCGGGGGTTGGCGTTAGAAGGTAATAATCTCTATCTGGCGGATTGGCGTGCGGGTATGCATATTATTGATGTATCCGATGTTAAACAACCCAGAATCACGGGCAGCTATGATACAAGGGGCGCATCATGGGGTGTAAAAGTTAAAAACAATTATGCTTATGTGCTGGATTGGTGGGGTGGTCTGGTAGTGCTTGATGTGAGTCATCGTGAAGTGCCCACGCTGGTCGAGGAATATAATCAACGCGGTATCATTCAACAAACAGTAACACTTGATCAATATTTGATTGCTGTCAGTGGTGAAGGGAGTTTGCAGGTTTTTGATATTAAAAACCCACTCCACCCAACATGGATGACAACGCTTGACTCTATCAATCAGGCATCGGCACTGACGTTGATAGAGAGAGTCGCTTACGTTGCGAATGACAGTACGGAAATAACGGTCGTTGATTTGAGTGATCCGTTTAATATCCAATTATTAGATACCATTAAACTATCCAATAAAATTGACTCTATCAAAAATAGCCAAGGTAAAATTTATACGGCCAATTATGATTTTGGATTGACCGTCCTAGATCCAAAAAGAGCAGAGTACCAGACTCAATATAGAACCGGGCTTAACGATTTTTGTCTGGATGACTCCTCTATTTATATTGCTGTACCTTTAAAAGGAGTTCTGAAACTTGATCAACAAACCCTGGAAGTGACAGGGCATTATATGGCTAACCACGATATATCCAGAGTGGAGTCAAATGGTTCGAGTTTGTTTGCTTCGGATATGGCTGGAAAAATTTCTATGTTTGACCTGGAAAGTGAGGCATTGATTGCAGAGTATGATATTGCTCGGCCTGTGGTGGATATGTTGCTACAAAAAAACAGGTTGTATGTGACGCTTGCGACACAAGAGTTACTGGTTTTTAGTTACAGCAACAAAGAAGAGTCACTAACTCTGGATACAAAATATACTTTAAATAATCCTGTTTCTGATATCACAGGGCATCAAGGTGTGCTCTATTTTTCGGGTGGAAAAAAGATTACAGCGATGAAACCACTGCCTGAACTTGATGTTTCTTTGGAAAACGGCCATATATTCAAAGCCACTATTCCAGATAACATGCCAGAAGGAGCTTATGATGTTGTGTTGATTGATGCGAAGGGGCAGCAACAGCGTTTTCATAATGTATTTGATATTAAAGTTCCTCTTTTTTCAAAACCAAAAATTTCAGCAGAAAAATATAAAGATCTTTTACAACAGCAGCTTCAAAAGAACAGGAATTTACAATAATGCAACCCGATCTATACGCGGTGATAGGCAATCCGATCGCTCATAGTATGTCACCACAAATTCATACTGCTTTTGCAGTAGAGACCGAGCAAAATCTTGTTTATGAAAAATTGCTTGCTGATGTTGATCAGTTTTCAGAGGCGGTTGAAGCATTTCGCAAGAGAGGTGGAAAAGGGCTGAATGTCACTGTTCCCTTTAAACAATATGCATGGGCGTGGTCTGATCATCGCAGTGAACGTGCGGAAAGAGCTGGGGCTGTAAACACAATTTTATTTAATGATGATGGTAGCAGTCTGTCTGATAATACTGATGGTATCGGGTTAGTGCGGGACATACTGCACAACCATGCAGGAACAATCTATCAAAAACGAGTGCTGATTTTAGGCGCGGGAGGAGCGGTGCGGGGTGTATTAGCTCCTATTCTTGCAGAAAATCCAGCACAATTGGTGATTGCTAATCGTACAGTAAAACGAGCTACTGAATTAGCAGATACATTTAGTGATTTGGGTAAAGTGATTGGCTGTGGTTTCTCTGATCTTGAGGGGGAATCGTTTGATCTTGTGATTAATGGGACAGCGGCAAGTCTTCAGGGTGAAGTGCCGCCACTACCAAGCGGGGTGGTGACACAAAAAAGCTTTTGTTATGACATGATGTATGGCAAAAAAGAAGATACGGCTTTTGTATTATGGGCGCGTGAGCAGGGCGCTAAATGTGCGGTTGATGGTTTAGGTATGCTGGTAGAGCAAGCTGCCGAGTCATTTTATTTGTGGCGGGACGTGAGACCAGAAACACAGCCGGTACTGGCTGCGTTACGTGATGTATAGTTATTTATTTCGGCCAATTGCCATTATCGCCACCACGATTATAAATTGGTTTAAGATTGGCAAGGATGTCACTTTTAGCTGAATTGTTATAAACCCAGAATGATTCAGTGTGTCCCGCGAGTTCGTATTTTCCTCGTCGTACTTTACCGTCATGTTCGAATAAAACAATATGACGTGAATCTTCATTAAAACCAAAATCGGTGGCAAGTGGCTCGGGAACTTCAATCAAATAGAGTGTTTTTCCAAATACTTCTTTTTCTTGCCAGGTGTTGCTGACATTTTTAGTGGCTGAGGCAGGGAAGGTGACTTCATCATCATTTATAGCTTTCAACTGAGTGATGTAAAAATTGGCAGTGCCATCAACAACAAGCTCCACGGCTAGCAATGGTTTGGTTTGATCTTCTTCCCATGTTAAAAAAGCAGCTTTAAGATTACCCAAGCCAGTTGCATTAGTCGCTGTTTCTGTTGAAATATCGCTTAAACGACTTACTTCTTCTCCAAAAAAGCCACCGTTGGCAGGTTGCATCCATATTTGGTTGCAGCCAAATTCTTCTTCGCAGTTCAAATCCCACATCGTGTAACGATCTGTTTTGGTTTGAAGTGAAACTTGATAGGCGTTACTACCCATATTGAACAGTGTGTTTTCAATGATTTCATTAGCCCAGCCAGTACCTTTGTTGCTGGAGTTGAGGTGTTCGTGAATCTTTTTATTGGTTAGATCTTCCGGCAGACCAAAGGCCAGGAGTGTGTAAGTAATGAGGGGCTCTGCTGAGTCGGTAAGAGCTATAGATGCGCCGCCATTAATTTTACTGACGATGAGCTGATTGTTGCTTTGTAACCAGCCGCTGCTTGTGAGTACGAAATTTTTCGTACTTTGTGGTTCAGGTTGAAAGTCGCCAGTTGTACTTCTTGAGTATTTGTTGTGGGTTGTTTTTGTGCCGTCAAAAATCAGATCATCATATTTTAAAGTCGTTTGAATCCATTCACCTGATCCATAGGTTTCACTTGAAAGCCAGGTGATTCCTTTATCCTGAAGTGCTATAGATAAGTTAACATCATCGCTACTGCTTTGCTCATCACAGCCGCTGAGTAATGCCAGACAAATTATTGTGAAAGATATGTAGGTGATGTTTTTTTTTTGTAATGCTTTTATCATACTGCAACCTTTTTATACTCCAAAGTCTCTGGCAAGGTATAAGAGAAAATGTTGGAAATGATGTTGATGTGATGGCGAAAGAGAGCACGCATAGTAACATATTGTTACACTTTGTTACTATGCCCCCCTTTAGTGGAACGATTGTTTGCTGGTAGACTTTCATGGCAGCATTATCTCGGTATTAAAATATGAAGAAAGGGGAAAGTGTGTGGTAGAACAGTACGCTCGTTGGGTCATTCGTTTGCGTTGGCTTATTGTCTTTTTGACGCTTGGTGTTGTTGGATTATTGGCCAGTGGTGGCCAGCTTTTATCATTTAGTAATGACTATCGCGTGTTTTTTAGTGAAGATAATCCACAGCTCACTGCATTTGAAAACCTGCAAGATACCTACACTAAAAATGACAATATCCTTTTTATGCTGATGCCGAAAGAGGGCGAGGTTTTTACACCTGACGTGCTGGAGGCTGTGGTCGAATTGACCGAAGACTCCTGGCAAATACCATACTCAATTCGGGTCGATTCAATCAGCAACTACCAGCACACTTACGCATCAGGCGATGATCTGAGTGTTGTTGATTTAATTGAAGAGCCAAGAACTCTGACCACTGACCAGCTACAATCAATTAAAAATATTGCGCTGAATGAACCGCTGCTTGTTAACCGGGTTATTTCCCCGTCTGCACATGCAACAGGTGTTAATGTTGTGGTTGAGCTGCCTGGCAATGATCCGAATGAAGTGTTTGAAGTTTCAGCGGCTGCGCGTGAAATTAAAACGCGCATTGAGGCCGAGTTTCCTCAAATAGATCTCTATATGACCGGTGTTGTTTTGATGAATAATGCATTTCCTGAGGCCAGTCAGGAAGATATGCAGACGCTGGTGCCACTCTCCTACCTGGTTATCATTATTGGTGCTTTTCTCTTTTTACGCAGTATTGCGGGTACTATTGGCACTGTATGTGTCATTGTTTTTTCAACTGTGATGGCAATGGGCAGTGCGGGCTGGCTCGGAATTCAGCTGACTCCTCCGGCAATGTCTGCACCGACGATGATTTTGACACTGGCGGTGGCAGACAGTATCCATTTTTTGGTGACGATGCTGCACGAAATGCGTAAAGGCAGCAGTAAAAATGATGCGATTGTTGAGAGTTTGCGTATTAACTTTCAGCCTATATTTCTAACTTCAGCAACGACAACAGTCGGTTTTCTTAGTATGAATTTTAGTGATGCACCACCCTTTCGTGATTTAGGTAATATCACAGCGATGGGTGTGATGTATGCATTTTTCCTGAGTGTGATGTTGTTGCCTGCAATTATGGCTATTTTGCCTGTTAAAGTTAAACCGTCAAAAGCACTTTCATCTCGCTTGATGGAACAATTTTCAGAATTTGTGATTCGTCGTCGGCAAAGTATTTTTTGGGGAATGGCAGGGATTATTCTGCTATCAGTTGCCTTTATTCCGAAAAACGAACTGAATGATATTTTTGTCAATTACTTTGATGAAACGATTGAATTTCGCGCACATACTGACCTTGTTGCTGACAATTTAACAGGAATCTATTTTATTGATTATTCACTTGAGAGCGGTGAAAGCGGCGGAATCAGTAATCCCGATTTTTTGAAAAAAGTGGATCAGTTTGCTGACTGGTACAGGCAGCAGCCGGAAACCAAGCATGTCAATACAATCACAGATACGTTTAAACGGCTGAATAAAAATATGCATGGCGATGATCCTGCTTATTATGTATTGCCTGAAGAGCGTGATCTTGCCGCACAATATTTATTGCTTTATGAGATGTCTCTGCCTTACGGGCTGGATCTGAATAATCAGATTAATGTTGATAAATCGGCGGTGCGTATCTCAATTACACTGGATACGATTTCGACTAAAAATATTCTTGATTTAGAGTCAAGAGCTGAAGCATGGTTTAAAGAAAATGCACCAGAAATGCTGACAACCGGGGCGAGTCCATCCGTGATGTTTGCCCATATCGGTGAACGCAATATTCGTAGTATGCTGGGCGGAACGGTGGTTGCATTGATATTGATTTCAATGATTTTGATTGTAGCATTGCGTTCTGTAAAATTGGGTCTGATCAGTCTGGTTCCCAACCTGATACCTGCTGCAATTGCTTTTGGTGTATGGGGATTGTTTGTGGGTGAAGTGGGTTTGGCGCTTTCTGTAGTGGTGACAATGACGCTGGGGATTGTTGTTGATGACACGGTGCACTTTATTAGCAAATATCTGCGGGCTCAACGTGAAAATAACTTGAGTTCGGAAGATGCGGTGCGTTATGCCTTTGCCAATGTCGGGGTCGCTTTATGGGTGACTTCATTACTGTTGATTGCTGGCTTTTTAGTGCTGACGTTATCCGCATTTGAGCTGAATTCAGGCATGGGTTTGATGACTGCAGTTACGATCGGGGTTGCTTTGGCAGTTGATTTTCTATTTTTACCCACATTATTGATGAAACTGGAAGGAAAAAAAGCATGAAGATGACCTCTGTAAAAGTCGTTGCTGGATTATTGTTTATGGCTATCTCGGCTGGGGTGCAGGCGATGAGCGCCGAAGAAAAAGGGCTGGCGATTGCTGTTGAGATGGATCAGCGTGATACCGGCTTTCATGATATGACTGCTGATATGGTGATGACTCTGCGTAATCGTAAAGGCGATGAAAGTGTGCGTTATATCCGGATTCGTACTCTGGAAGTTGAAGGGGATGGTGATAAAAGTATCTCCATTTTTGATCGTCCCCGTGATATCAAAGGAACAGCTATGTTGACATTTTCGCATGGTTTGAAAGCGGATGATCAATGGTTATACCTTCCTGGCTTAAAGCGAGTGAAACGGATCAGCTCAAAAAATAAATCAGGGTCATTTATGGGGAGTGAGTTTGCTTATGAAGATTTGAGTTCACAAGAGATTGAAAAATATACCTATAAATGGCTGAGGGACGAGCCCTGTGGTGAATTACAGTGTTATGTGATTGAGCGTGTGCCTGCTTATAAATATTCAGGTTATACACGAATGGTTTCATGGATTGATCAAACAGAATATCGTGCGATTAAAGTTGAATATTTTGATCGAAAAAACTCAAAATTAAAAACCTTGAAGTTGAGTGGTTACAATCAATATCTGGATAAGTACTGGCGACCCGATGAAATGTATATGGAGAACCATCAAACAGGTAAAAGTACACGGTTGGAGTGGAAAAATTATCGGTTTAAAACAGGGCTGACAGACAAGGATTTCAATAAAAATGCGTTAAAACGAATTCGATAATGAAACTCCGTATTACCGCTTTTTCATGTTTCCTGTTTTTCAGTGCCGTTGGTCAAGCCATCGAAATATCCGGAAATATTGCCTCTGAATTACGTTATTTTCCAGAAGAACCTGTTTTTTTTGGAGCATCGAGGTTTGACCGTGGCAGTTCACTGTCACTCTCATTTGCACCCGAGATCTATCATGAATGGAATGAGGGTGAGCGATCCATTATTTTCTCCCCTTTTTTACGTTGGGATGAGAGTGATTCAGAGCGTACTCATCGTGATATTCGTGAATTGAATATGTTGTTGGTTCAGGGGGACTGGGAGTGGCGATTGGGTTTGGGGCGAGTTTTTTGGGGGGTGACTGAATCACAACATCTAGTCGATGTAATCAATCAAACGGATTCTGTTGAAAATATTGACGGTGAGGATAAGTTGGGTCAACCGATGATTCAGGCGAGCTGGAGTCAGAACTGGGGTGTGCTGGATCTGTTTATACTGCCTGGTTTTCGTGAACGCACTTATGCAGGTGAAAGGGGGCGTTTGAGAGCCCCGCTTGTTGTTGATACGGATAATCCTGTATATGAGTCAAAGAGCAAAGATCGACACGTTGATTATGCGGTTCGCTGGAGCCATACCCTGGGTGTCTGGGATGTGGGTTTGTCAAATTTTTATGGTACATCACGTACCCCGGAGTTAAGGCAGCGAGGCTATAAACTGATTCCCCACTATAATTTGATTAATCAGACAGGCCTTGATTTACAGGCGACGCTGGATGAATGGATTTTAAAGCTGGAGTCTATTTATCGTATTGATCAACAAAATAATGGCAATAAAAATTATGCAGCGCTTGTCGGTGGTTTTGAATATACGTTTGTTGGTGCATTTGAAACGGATGCTGATGTGGGTTGGTTGGTTGAGTATCATTATGATGACCGCTCTCTCGATGCGACAACCCCTTTCCAAAATGACCTGTTTACGGCGGTGAGGGTTGCTCTGAATGATGCAGAGAGCAGCGAGCTTCTAGCGGGTGCTTTTGTTGACCTTGATTATGGAGGGTATAGCCTTCGACTCGAAGCGAATCGCCGTTTGGGTGATCGCTGGAAGCTCAGTCTTGAGTATCAGGGCTTCAATAATATTGACCCTGATGATGTGCTGTATACACAAAGGCAGGATGATTATTTACAAGCAGAGTTGAGCTGGTTTTTTTGAGCTATGCTCAATTAGTCCATATCCACCTCTGTGTCACTGGTTGGAATAATAAAGCTAAAGGATGCCCCATCCCCTGGTGTGCTTGTTGCATCAATGCTGCCATTGTGTCGTTGAATAATCTCTCTGCAAATTGACAGACCAAGACCCGTACCGCCTGCACCTGTCTTGGTTTTACTGCTCTGTACAAACTTGTCAAAAATACTTTCCAGTTCATCCTCAGGAATACCGATCCCCTGGTCTTTTACTGTCACGCGCAGTGCAGGAAAAATACCGGTATCTTTCATCAGCATATCTTCAGTGACTGTGATTGTGATGGTTTTTCCTGCCGGTGTGAATTTGATTGCATTAGAGAGTAAGTTGGTGATTACCTGACCAATACGCGTTGCATCAAAAGAAAATACTGTTTTGCATTCAGCTGGGATATTATTTAAAACAAGCCCACACTCTTCGATACGAACCTCTTGTTCATTAATGCAAGATTCAATAACACTGGCCATATCATTTTCCGACATGGAAAAATCCATCTGACCAGCTTCGAGTTTTGAAAGGTCTAGCAGGTCGTTAAGCAGGTTTAAAAGCCGTTTACCGCTGGTGTTGATGTTTTTGAAATACTTTCCAAGCTTTTCAAGCGGTACTGTTTCCAGTTTTTTTATACCAAAATTTGAATAACTTAAAATCCCATGCATGGGGGTGCGAAGCTCATGCGACATGTTGGCAAGGAATTCGGTTTTGGATAAATTAGCGGACTCTGCTAACTCTTTGGCAAATTCAAGCTCGTGAGTTCGTTTTTTTACAGTCTCTTCCAGTTGTTCATTATATTTTCGTATGGTTGATTCCGCTTTTATCAAAAAATATGTGCGTCTGTTCATCCAGTAAACCAGGATTTTTATCTCATTATTTGAATTTGTTTTAATAATTTTAGTTTTTGAAGAACCATCATCCATTGCTTGATGCAGCTGGTTTATGATCATTTTTAACGGTACGATCAAAATACGTTGAAGAATATAAAAAATACAAAGAATGGCAAGTGTGATTAACAGAATCTGAATGAAAAGTACTGATTGGGTAATATGTTTTGTTGATGAAAGCATGACGCTTTTAGGGATTACAGTGACGATTTTCCAGTGAGATTCTGGTATGTGGAATATATTGATTGATACAGCTTCTTGTAATAACGGATCGTTTTTTTCTTCAAAATGGGCTAAAAAGTGGTCGTTATCTTTTTTCGCAATTTGCATGTTGTTTTTTAGAATAACAGACAGAAGTTCTGCTTCATTTTGGTTTATCTGGTCGCTATTTCTATACAGTTCCAGGGCTAGTTTCTCATCAAGCATCCCATTTTTTTTTGCACTTTTAATTAGATCTTTGTTGATCTGTGTCAGTTTGTTCGCGATGGATGAAAAATAAGGTTGAGACTTCGCCAGTTCAGTAATTGTTTGATACTCAGTAATATCGCTGTTTTTAGGTTGCTTTCTGACTTTAGGTGCTTGTTTACTGATTTTTGTATCGGGATAGGAAAGGAGTTTACCATTACGATCCACCGCAAAAATGTAGCCATTGAAATGTTCGGCCTTTTCTGCAAGAAAGCTCTTCAAACCATCCAGTCTTATATCAATTGTAGCGACGCCATAAAATTTATTGTCACGATACATTGGAACAGTTGTGGTTGCCATCGCTTCCAGTGAGTATGGATCAATATATGGTTCTGACCAAAAAGATTGGCCTTCTGGAATATATTTGGCGGGGGTATACCATTGTTCGTGATGATAATCATTTTCATTGGTGTCATTGTAATCATCAAAATATTGCAGTGTTCCTTGTTTGTCTCGTCCCCAAAAAAAGCTTCTGCGTTCTGTTTTTTGGTCGAACTGGTAAGGTTCTGGCCATATCCCTCCGCCTGCAATACAATTTTCTGTGCTTTCGTAATCAATAATGTTTTTAATAATTTCTTTGTGAATTTCTGGATCCTTAGGAAGATGTTCGGCTGTATTGGCGATTGCTGATGCTAATGTTTCTGCCACTCTCAAACGTTTGGAAAGTTCTGCAGAAATTGTATTTCCGACTTCATGCGCCAAGTCATTGGCATTATCTTCAAGCGTGGGTCGAATGATCCAGTTGGTTGAAAAAAGTGTGGCTAAAATAATAATGAGAGCAAGAATAATGAATAAAAGTGGAAGCTGAAAACTTAAGCTCTGTTTTAAGGGAGTGGTAGGGGGGGATATAGGAATTAATGGGGGTTGCTCTGACATCCTTTTCTCCGCTCCAGATTTTTTGGAGCCTATTGTTGTCCGGTTTATTTATTATTGTTCTTTATCTGCAATACTTCGGATTCAATCGGGGGAAGCTTTAGTTGTTTTCTTGGTATTAATACCAAATGGAGATGTAAGTTTGAAAAACATTGGCTGAAAATTTATACAGTGGCTCATCTCCTGCGGCATCTGTTTGTGAGCGTAAATCCCGAAAGTTATCGTACTGAAAGCGTATATGATCCCATGCGAAGTTAATCGTACCTCTATCAATGAATTTCCAGTTTTTGCGCAAAAATTCGTAGCTTGCACCTATACCGAAGGTGTGGTTGTTGTATGTGCTGAGCTCTTTATCTCGAGCCCGGTAGTTTTGAGCTTCTTTATATGCGAACAGGTCATTGTAAAAATCAGCTTGATTTTGTCGGTAGTAGCGGTATCTGAAGTCATAAATCCAGTGGTTGTCGGCAGGGTAGGTGTAGCCTATTTCATAGGTTTGTGCGCCGATTCCCCAAGTGTCGGTGAAGTAGCGGTATTCTCCTTTGAGTGCTGCACGGTGAGCCAAGTAATAGATTGAACGCAATGCGACTGAATTACTGGTACGAGTATTTGGATAAAGTTCATCTTCATAACAGTAATTGCGTCCAGAGGGGCACTCTTGGCTGGAATCGGCTTGTGAATTGCTATTGGCAAGGTATCTTACTTTCCGGTAAGGGTTATTTAAAAAACCTTCATCCGTAATAGCTTCATAATTCAGGTTGAATAACAAATCTTTTGTAAGTATTTGTGATAGACCCAAGCGATAGTGGTGACGGTCTGCATCCCTGGAAAAAGTGGGGTCGCCACGTCGGCTTACTTTATCCCAGCCACGAGAATACCCCAGTGATAATGTACTTAAATCACCAAATAGATCCTGGCTGATTGTAAAGTGTGTTGACTGGGCATTAAAGTCATTTTCATCACTTTTAGTGTATGCAAGCCCCATGATTGTTTTGTTGTGAAGGTAGTCAATACCTACACTATTTTCTGTGCGTTCTTCGGAGTATTCGCTTGCTCTGGTAATTACATCAATGGATGCGCTGCTGATCGAATCAACATAATAGTTACCGGAAACAGAAAATTTTTGGGCAAACTCTTTTCTGACTAAAATAGAGGGGCCACTGACTGTTACACCGCCGCCATCGTAGACGTGAAAAAGTGCATCGGCACGGTCTTCAGGAAGGATGGCTGCCTGGACGAATGATGCCATGCCTGCCAGGCAGACAATCATGAAAATCTGTCGTAAATTAGTTACAGCCACAGCCACCGCCTTTGCCCCCTTCGGCACCACGGGCGCCTTCACGTGCTTGGTAGACATGGTTTCGATAGCTGCTCGATACAGGGTTTCGCTCAAAACTCATAATAGGGTCGGCTAAATGGGCACGTTCATAGGGCTTTACCCAGGGTTCAACACTGCTGCAAGCAGTGAGAAATAGAGCGGCTAAAAAAAACAGACTGGTTAATTTCATTCCCGAATCAGTGCCTTCACCTGTTTTTTGTATGTTTCTTCGATACCAGGGAGATAGCCTTTGTGTTCAAAGCGTTTGTTGCCACTTTTATCTATTAATATTGTGGTCGGCATCCCTGAAACCTGATAGAGCTTGCTAACATTGTTTTGTTGGTCAAATACAATCGGAAAGCTGACCGGGATTTTTTTCAGCATGGTGTGTGCCATCTGGGGGTCTTCTTCCACATTAACGCCAATAATGGTAAACCCAAGATCTTTATAGCGTTGATAGAGTTTTTCCAAAAAAGGCATTTCATGGCGGCATGGAATACACCATGAAGCCCAAAAATTAATCATGATCACTTCTCCATGAAAATCTTTGAGACTGACTGCATTTCCCTGATCATCAGGCAGAGTAAAGTCGGGTGCAGGGCCAGATACCTCTTTTGCAGAAACTGTTCCACTGTGAAATATAAATATTGCACTCAAAAGGACAAACAATCGTGAAAAAGTATGGAAGTGATTTTTCATGGCAATCCCTTTTTTTGTTTAATCTCTTACTTATATCAGACCAATTAAAAATAAACTGTGACACTTCCTGAAGTTTCAAGGTTATGTGTCCTTTTATTTTCACCGAGCAGGTCTGTTTCAAACATATAATCGCGTGCGTCCAGGTGAAGTGCGATCGAATCTGTCAAAAGAAATCTGTAACCCACACCCAGATTAATCGTGCGATGGTCGTTGCCTGCAAAACGGGTATTTCCTATGCCTGAGATAAGGTACAGGGCTGTATTATAAGCACGGTGTCTACCGATGAAGGCTTCACCGGGCAGCAGATTGTAACCAAATGAAACATTGTAATAATCAAGCTCTCTCTCACGATCAGTGAGGAGTGCAGCCGCTCCACTCAGACGCTCGTAACTTGTTTTTGTAGTGGTACTGCGAGCGTAAGCGGCTTCCACAAATATGGCGGGTGAAATGTGATACGCAAATCGTAACCCCAACACTGAATTGACGCCAAAATCTTCTACACTGAGCAGGCCACCATATAAGCCGATTTCAAACTCTTCGGTATCAATTGCGGCAATATCGATCTCTCGGCGTTCAACCTCGGGATTGACGACCTGGGGTGTTGCGAAGGCTGTCGTGTGACACAGCAGGGCAAAAAATGTTAGAAAAAGAATGCGAAACCGGCTTTCCATTCGTCGATATCCTCGTTGTCTGTATCGCTGGAAAAAATAACGTAATTTTTGTACTCCGCACGAAAAATAAAGCGGCGGGTGATATAGCTGCGTATGCCTATGCCATAATGCGCAAGCGCACTATTACGATTTTCTGATTGTATCAGTGTTGTGCGTGGATTGGTTTGAATTCCACCCACACCTAATGTAAAAAAAGGTGAGAACCGCCAGTCAGGAAAGGGCTGGTTGAGCAAGTTGGCGTTCAGCATCACGCTGCTGGAAAATGTGCCGAGTATTTGTGATAACGCAAGTTCGCTTGATATGTTCGGCGTGAATGAATAATTCCCATAAATATTCATGACTGATGCACCATCAAAGCTGCCGCCCAGTAAACCGGTCTCCCAGCGACGTGCTAAAAAGTCACGTTGATTGATCCATTGGAATTTTTTTTGCTGTTTCTCTGGAAGTTGTTTAGCCATTTTAGGCTGTGGCAGCCAGCGGTTGCCTGACCAGTAGTAAAAATCGGTTTGATCTTCCATTTTCTCTTGTGAAACCCAGCCTGTTTTTCCTTTGCGAGTGCGTATTTTGAACCAGTCTGTTCTACGTTTTATAATTTCAATGTGCTCATTTTGTTTGGCAACATGAAAAACAGGGTAACCCCATCCGGGGCCTGTATGCATTTCCAGGTAAGGTTCGGCGACCTCTATTTTTGGATACGAAGGTTCGCTACTGTATGTTGCATTTGTGAAAAAACAGCAGAGCAGAGTGAATAGCTTCAGCCTGTTTTGTGTAAGCAGTATGGGCAATGTGATTGTTTTCTCAGTTAATTGTTTGATAAATAGTATAACAACTAATCTTCAGGCGGTAGATCAAAAGGGTTGTTGTAATATTGTCCGCCGATATCAAGCCATTCGGAAATCAAACGTCGCTCAGCAGGGGTGAGCAAATTAGAGTGATTAGTGCTGCTGGCTGCATCGAAGCGTTCGAAAAAAGAGCGTGAACCATTGACAGACATTACTGGTCTGGGTGCGCGAACAGTAGTGGTGATCGGAATTGCGTCGCCGTTGGCATCTCGGATAAAATCACCATTTTCGTCTGTCTCAAAAAGGCGTTGGCCATTTTCATCGGTCTCTTGAATAAGTTTATCTTGCAGTACGCCGTCTATAACTTCCTGAGCATTATCATTAAAAAATAGTTCTCGGTAGGTGGTGATATGGGCTGCATTTTGATCCGAAGGATCTGCTGTTAACAGGTCGAGCTGTGCCGCAGGTACACGTGAATTGGCGTTGTTATCCGTGGGAGCATGGCACTGGCTTTGACTGCATGTGTTATCCGTTGTGCCTATGGTGCGTGGTGCGCTCCATATTGGGTGAATATGCTGAATGTAATTAATAATCGTGCGGCATAGACTATCCCAGTCATCCAGGCATTGGGGTGTTGTTGGCGTGGGAGTCGATAAATCAGCGTAACGATAACTGAATGGCGGATCTATGGGTCTGATATTGGGGTCTGTCCAGGTATCATTAAAAATAATATCCATGCTGGGGTTTAGCGAATTACAGTCTGTTTCACAGCTGATTCGGGCACGGGTTTGTGCCATGGTTTCGCCCGTGATTGCGATTAATTCTGGTCGAGTATTTGGAAACGGGATGTTGTCCGTTGTTGCTCCGTTATTGAGGGCGGTTGTTGCTTCAGGGCGGCCGTGAGGTCGTGTGCTGTCTGCGTCATGACAACCATGGCACTCCAGTGTTTCACCTGGACGAACCTGCATCCAGTTTTCGTGCCGATCACCGATGCGTTGTCCATTTTTATCCAGTACGCTGATGGTGAAAGCAATATTGGCCGGCACTTTTACCATGACAGAGCCATCAGGTTCGATCATGCTATAGCCCAGTATCTCCCGCATTTTTTGACGATTACTGCGGCCGAAAGTTGATCCCGAAACTCCGTCAGGTGTCGGTGCAGCTTTAATGATGCGTAAAAAACGGGCTGGGCGTTCGTTTGCACGGGTTTGAAGTGGGTCGGCTAATTCGGTGATATTTTCTGCATTTCCACCCAGATTATTATAAGTGCCATCAAAGTCATAAACGCTACGGATATGCAATACCCCGACGTTTTGTTCGATAAAATCAGCGTTTAGATCAAGTCCACTGATTTTGTCAGGGATGGCCTCTGGTATTTCTCTGGGTTGCAGGGCGATCGCATTACTGGTGATGATTCCCTCTTCAGGGGGAATAACAGGCAACATAATATTTTTATTTTTGTCGTAAATATAGATGCCATATAGTGGAAACGCAGGTGTAACATCTTCATTATTGATATTTTTTTCGGTGCAGGGAACAGGTCGATCATCTTCTTGTAATAAACGGCACTGTGACCAGCTGACTAATATGCGTTCAGTGCCATCCCAGAGTGGAAATGCTGAATGGAATTGACCTCCAATTGAAATAGTACCATCCATTAAAACCTGTTGTGAGGTGGCAGCTGTTTGTGTGGCGCTGGAAGTTGCAGTTGGTAATGGCTGGTTATAATCTGAGAAGTTATCAATATCAATAAGAACGATATCTCCTACGGGGTCATTAAATGGTTTGATGGTTGTGAGTAATTTCCCATCGGGCATGGGTTTGGGTCGCAGGAACTGGATGACTGTTTCGTTGGTGCCTGTGTTGTGGCTGTTGGCGCCATAGAGTAGTTGCAGGTTTGTACCATCTGGATCGATTTTGTAAAGATTAATTTCATTTTTGTTGCCCATATGATCCCAGCGACTAAAAATAATTTCTCCACTATTAAGTACTGACGGGTTTAAATCATGGCTTTGGTTAAACGAAATTTGGCGAATATTGCTGCTATCTGCATTGATGGTGTGCAGTACAGAGGCAGGTTCATTGCGGTTTTCATCAAGCCCTGAAAATTTTGGCTTTCCTTCATCAAGCAACATGGCTCCCGTTTGGCGCTGGCGAGTTGAAGTAAATACAATGCGGCCGTCAGGCAGGTAGTGCGGTGCTGTATCGTGACCTAGTTCGGCGGTATTGTCGGAGCTGATGAGGCGGCTCAATTGGTCGCCTTGGATGTCGTATTCCCAGAGATTCCATGTATCGCTATCCTGGTCTGAAAGGCGCATGGAGAATATTAGTTTGCTTCCATCATAAGAGGCTGAAATATCTTTTACATCCCCTTTTCCGTTCGTTATACGTGCAGTGATATTTTTTTCGGTGGCACTGGGTGAGGCACGGTTTCGCATATAAAGATCACTGCCTTCACGGAAAGTCAGGATTTCACGTTCATCATCGGCAATAAACAGACCATCTTCATCCTTGGGTATTGCTCGTTTAATGTAAGCAATGCCAAAGTCTTTGACGACGGGGTCAGGGGATTGTTCATCATAGCCAATACAGCCTGTGAGTGCAGGCAGTGTAAATAAAAGGCTGAGTAATACAATGTATGGATTATGTTTGTAATTAAAAAACATACCGCGTTTCCTTGTTGATCTGCTGTTGATCCTACACTTGTGAGTTCATCTGTTTTGTGAAAGCGGTCACGAGTGATGCTTGGTATTGATTAAATTTTTGAAAGTTTAGCATGAGTGCTTGCTTTCGGCGCACGCCTTCAGTATCTTATGCGCACTTTGAAGGCGCGTAGCTCAGTGGTAGAGCACTACCTTGACATGGTAGTGGTCGGTGGTTCGATCCCACTCGCGCCTACCAGTATAACTATGTTTTCAGAGTGCTCATGCCTGTTATAACACTTCCCGATGGTAGTCAACGTTCTTTTCAAGCACCAGTTTCAGTGTATGAAGTGGCCGCTGATATTGGAGCAGGTCTGGCAAAAGCAGCCGTTGCCGGGCGCGTTGATGGTCAGCTTGTCGATCTCTCTTATGTAATTGACACTGACGTTAGTTTAAGCCTTGTTACAGCAAGAGATGATGACGGTCTGGAGATTATTCGTCATTCGACTGCACATTTACTGGCGCAGGCGGTAAAAGAGCTGTATCCCGATGCGCAGGCCACCATTGGTCCGGTTATTGAAGATGGTTTCTTTTATGACTTTTCTTGTGAGCAGCGCTGGACGTTAGATGATCTGGCTGTTATCGAAAAGAGAATGGCTGAACTGGCCAGGCGTGGCGACGAAGTGATTCGTTCTGTGTTATCTCGCAATGCTGCGGTTGAGTTTTTTCGAGCGCAGGGTGAAGAGTATAAAGCGCAAATTATTGAGGAAATTCCTGAAAGTGAAGAGCTTTCTCTGTACCGTCAAGGTGACTTTATCGATCTTTGCCGCGGGCCTCATGTGCCAAGCACCAGTCATCTGAAATACTTTAAATTAATGAAGTTAGCAGGCTCCTATTGGCGGGGCGACTCGAATAATGAGATGCTCCAGCGTATTTATGGTACAGCCTGGGCCAGTAAAAAAGAGCTTAAAGCCTATTTACATCGCCTGGAAGAGGCCGGGAAACGTGATCATCGTCGTCTGGCGAAGCAGCAAGACCTGTTTCATACGCAAGAAGAAGCGCCCGGAATGGTCTTTTGGCATCCAAATGGATGGGCTATTTACCAGGAAGTTGAGCAATATATCCGCCGCACCCTGAGTAACAATGGCTATCAGGAGGTGCGTACACCGCAGCTTGTTGATCGTACTTTGTGGGAAAAATCCGGGCACTGGGATAAATTTGGCGACATGATTTTCACGACACACTCTGAAAATCGTGATTATGCGGTTAAACCCATGAACTGTCCATGTCATGTACAAATTTTTAATCAGGGGTTAAAGAGCTATCGTGATTTGCCGTTGCGTATGGCTGAGTTTGGTTCGTGTCACCGTAACGAGCCTTCTGGTACTCTGCATGGTTTGATGCGTGTGCGTAACTTTGTGCAGGATGATGCGCATATTTTTTGTACAGAAAGCCAGATTCAAGACGAAGTTTCGGCATTTATAGAGTTGCTGTTTGATGTGTACGCCGATTTTGGTTTTAACGATATTATTATCAAGCTCTCTACGCGCCCTGAAGAGCGAGTGGGCTCCGATGAAGTTTGGGATAAAGCTGAAAAAGCATTAGAGCAAGCGCTGGAAAGCAAACAGCTGTCTTGGGATTTGCAGCCGGGTGAGGGCGCATTTTATGGGCCAAAAATTGAATTCTCTTTAAAAGATTGTCTCGGTCGTGTTTGGCAGTGTGGTACGATTCAGGTCGATTTTTCGATGCCGGGTCGTTTAGATGCAACTTATGTTGCTGAAGATGGCAGTAAACATGTGCCTGTGATGTTGCATCGGGCGATATTGGGTTCGTTAGAGCGCTTTATCGGTATTCTGATTGAAGAGTCAGCAGGGTCATTACCTACGTGGCTCTCACCGGCACAGGCCGTAGTGATAAATATTGCTGATAGACATGCAGAATATGCCTCTGAAATTGAAGATTTTTTGCAAAATCAGGGGTTCAGGGCAAAATCAGACTTGAGAAATGAGAAGATCGGATTTAAAATCCGCGAGCACACGATGAAAAGAGTGCCCTATCTTCTGGTTGTGGGTGATCAGGAGATGGAAAATAGAACTGTGGCTGTGCGTACGCGCCGAGGCGTGGATTTGGGTAGTATGTCTCTGGTGCAATTGGGTGAACACCTGAGTGCGGATGTCGCGAATTATAGTCGAATTGCTTTAGAGGAATAATAGAATCGCTGCTGAAAAAAGGCTTCGCCTGAATAATGATATAAGGGTCCCATCGGTTCGTCTCATTGATGGAGAAGGTAATCAGGCCGGTGTTGTAAGTATTGATGAGGCAAAACAAGCTGCCGAAGATGCCAGGATGGATCTGGTGGAAATCTCTCCCCAGGCTGATCCACCTGTGTGTCGGATTATGGATTACGGAAAATTCTTGTTTGAAGAGAACAAGAAGAAGCACGCAGCGAGAAAAAAACAGAAACAAGTTCAAGTCAAGGAAGTAAAATTTCGTCCAGGGACGGAATCAGCGGACTACCAGGTAAAACTTCGCAACCTGACCCGCTTTTTGGATGGTGGAGACCGCGTCAAGATAACCTTGCGGTTTCGTGGTCGTGAAATGCTCCATCAACAACTAGGCCGTGATCTGCTTAAGCGGATCGAAGGTGATTTGGCCGATATTGCCACTGTTGAACAATTTCCGCGTATGGAAGGACGGCAGATGGTGATGTTGATGGCACCTAAGAAGAAGTCGTGAAGTTTATCTTGAATTTTTCAAGGTGATTATTTTTAATTTTAACGTTAACGAATGCGGAGTTAACAATGCCAAAGATAAAATCGAACAGCGGGGCAGCTAAACGCTTCAAGCGCACAGCGTCTGGCGGTTTCAAATGTAAACAGTCTCATCTCAGACATATTCTGACTAAAAAAAGCACCAAGCGTAAGCGTCAGTTGCGTAAGGGTGAACAGATCGCTGCATGTGATGTGCCAGCGGTACGTCAAATGCTGAATATCAGATAATTGTTGAGGGGAGAATAAAATGCCAAGAGTAAAAAGAGGCGTTACCGCACGAGCCAAGCACAAAAAAGTTATTGCTCAAGCGAAAGGTTATCGCGGTCGCCGTAAAAATGTATATCGCGTTGCTACGCAAGCTGTTACCAAGGCGGGCCAATATGCCTACCGTGACCGTCGTCAGAGAAAGCGCCAGTTTCGAGCGCTCTGGATTGCCCGAATTAATGCGGCTGCTCGTGAGTGTGGAATTTCTTACAGTCTCTTGATTAATGGCTTGAAAAAAGCTGAGATCGAGATTGACCGTAAGGTTTTGTCTGATATTGCAATTCACGACAAACCTGCTTTTGCAGCGATTGCAGAAAAGGCTAAAGCGAGTTTGGCTTGATTTAATATTAAGCAGTTCGAGTTTAATGAAAGGGGAGGCTGTTCAGCTTCCCCTTTTTGGTTAGGAACGTGCACTTCATCACTTCTGCAACTATGGCGTAGAAATTTTGCTTCGGCTCAAACGATCTCAAGAGGCGCATAGCTGGCCTATGTAACGATTGAGATCGTTTGAGCCGAAGTAAAAGAGCAAGTCAGAGTGCAGAAGTTATTTCGTGAACGTTCCTTATCCATATTTTTATAGATTTTAAGAAAGAAGGTTCTCTGGAGAATTAATTGTGCAAGAACTAACGGATCTCACTTCAAGGGCGACTCAAGCCGTTGCTGAAGCCTCTGAGCTGGAAGCGCTTGATCAAGTGCGTGTTCAGTTTCTTGGAAAAAAAGGGTTACTGACAGGGTATTTGAAACAGTTAGGCAATTTGGAACCGGCTGAGCGACCTAAAGTGGGACAGGCGGTTAATCAGGCAAAAAAAGAGCTTAAGCAAGCGATTGAGATAAAACGCGATGAACTGAAGAGTGCTGCTTTAAGTGCTCGTTTGGAGGCCGAAAAACTGGATATTACCTTGCCTGGTCGGGGTCAACAGACCGGAGGGCTTCATCCTGTGACCCAGACAATGGAGCGCATCGAATCACTGTTTTCCCGTATCGGTTTCGATGTTGCTGAAGGGCCAGAGATTGAGAGTGATTTCCATAACTTTGAAGCTTTGAATATTCCAGCGAACCATCCTGCTCGTGCGATGCACGATACATTTTATGTGAATGCCAATACGGTGTTGCGTACACACACATCACCCGTTCAGGTGCGCGTGATGGAGGGTTGTGAGTTGCCACTGCGCACTATTGCTCCGGGCCGTGTTTATCGGTGCGATTCAGATGTGACGCACAGCCCGATGTTTCATCAGGTGGAAGGTTTCATGGTCGATGAAAATGTAAATTTCATTGATCTTAGAGTGATTGTGGATGACTTTTTAAAAGCCTTTTTTGAAAAAGAGTTGGAAGTGCGTTTCAGACCTTCTTACTTTCCATTTACAGAACCATCAGCCGAAGTTGATATTGCTTGTGTGATTTGTGATGGAAAGGGTTGTCGTGTCTGTAGTCAGACGGGTTGGCTGGAAGTGATGGGTTGCGGCATGATTCACCCGAATGTATTTAAAAACGTAGGTATTGATCGTGAACAATATAGCGGTTTTGCATTTGGTATGGGGGTTGAGCGATTAGCCATGCTGCGTTACGGCGTTAATGATTTGCGCCTGTTTTTTGAAAATGACCTGCGATTTTTACGCCAGTTTAATTAGCTGAACCCGCTTTATAAAAAACTTCTAACGCATAACAATAGTATAGAATAATCAGTATGAAATTTAGTGAACAATGGCTTCGTGAGTGGGTTAATCCATCAATATCTACACCAGAGCTTGCTGAGCAGCTGACGATGGCAGGTCTGGAGGTTGATGCAATTGAACCTGTTGCACCCGCTTTAGAGCATGTTATGGTGGGTGAAGTTGTGGCGATCAGTGCCCACCCTGATGCAGAGCGATTACAAGTTTGCAGTGTCAATATCGGAGAGCCAGAGCCACTCACTATCGTTTGTGGTGCGGCTAATGTAGCCGTTGGAATGCGTGTTCCAACGGCCAAGGTCGGTGCGGTACTTGTGGGTGAGATGAAAATAAAGCGTGCCAAACTGCGCGGTGTTGAGTCGTTTGGAATGCTGTGTTCCGTTGATGAGATTGGTCTGGCTGAAAGTGCTGATGGTTTGATGGAGCTTCCTGAAGATGCGCCTGTTGGCGAACTGATATCCGACTATTTAAAACTGGATGATTGCAGTATTGAGGTTGGATTAACGCCAAATCGTGGTGATTGTTTGAGCATTGCGGGGATTGCGCGGGAAGTTGCAGCGATTAATCAAGGTGAAATCACTCCGCCATCAATAGTACCTGTTCTTTCTACCATTGCGGATGCGCTTACTATTGAAGTTTGTGCGCCGACCGCGTGTCCACGTTATATTGGAAGGGTTATTAAGGGTGTTGATGTTTCTGTGCAAACACCGCTATGGATGCAGGAGCGTCTACGGCGCTGCGGTTTGCGCAGTATTAGCCCTGTTGTCGATATTACAAACTACGTGATGCTTGAGCTAGGGCAGCCTATGCATGCTTTTGATCTGGAAAAAATTGAAGGTCATATTCAGGTTCGCCATGCCAATGCAGATGAAGAATTAACTCTGCTTGATGGTAAAGAGGTTACGCTGAAAAAAGAGACATTGGTGATTGCTGATCAAAGTGGTGCTCAAGCGATTGCTGGCGTGATGGGGGGGGAGGCTTCCTCGGTGACGACTCGTACAACAGAGTTATTTCTTGAAAGTGCTTTTTTCTCGCCGGATGCTATTGCAGGTCAGGCACGGCAGTATGGCTTACATACAGATTCATCTCACCGTTTTGAGCGAGGTGTCGATTTTTCGTTGGCGAATCAGGCGATGGAGCGTGCTACACAGCTGTTGCTGGATGTTGTCGGCGGCTGTGCCGGGCCAGTGATTGAAGTGCTTAATGAGGAAGATCTGCCTGACAGAGCGCCTGTCGAATTGCGACAATCAAATATCAAGCGTTTGCTAGGGGTTGAAATTCCATCTGAAAAAATATCTGAAAGTCTGTCTTTTTTAGGTATGGCTGTTCATTTCAAATCTGATTCATGGCAAGTGACACCGCCATCATACCGTTTTGATATCACGATTGAAGCTGATTTAATCGAAGAAGTGGCACGGATGTATGGCTATAATCAACTGGTTGGAACGTCAGTGATCGGGCGGTTGAAGATAGAAAATGAAAAAAATGATTTGTCAGTGATTAAAAAAGCAAGTCAGCTGTTAGTGAATCGGGGTTATCAGGAGGTCATTACGTTTAGCTTTGTTGATCCTGCCGTGCAAAAATTGATCGAACCGGAAATAACGGCTGTAAAATTACTTAATCCAATCGCATCTGATATGTCAGAAATGCGTACCAGTTTATGGTCCGGGTTACTACAAACACTGCTTTACAATCAAAATAGACAGCAAAACCGTATCCGCTTTTTTGAGTGTGGCCTAAAGTTTCATCTCTCAGGTGATGAAATAAAGGATAAGAAGGTCATTGCGGGTGTTTTGCAAGGTGATGTTTACCCAGAGCAGTGGGATGAAACACCAAGAAAGCTTGATTTTTTTGATGTTAAAAATGATGTTGAAGCACTGCTGGATTTGACGGGTAAAGCGGATCGTTTTTATTTCCGTGAAGGGCAGCACTCTGCTTTACATCCTGGGCAATCAGCAGTTATTGAGAATGTAGAAGGTCAGGTTGTTGGTTGGTGCGGGGTTATTCATCCAGCATTGGCGGTAGAACTGGATGTCTCAACATCGGTCTGTCTGTTTGAGCTGCAGCTAGACGAATTTAATCAAGTAAATTTGCCTTGTTTTCGCGAATGGTCTAAATTCCCTTATATAAGAAGGGATATTGCTTTGGTCGTAGATGAAAGCGTACCTATGCAGACTATTCGAGGCATTATTGAAAATTCCGTAGGTGAACTGCTGCAAAGTATGCAGTTGTTTGATGTTTATCGTGGTGTTGGTATTGCAGACGGACAAAAGAGCTTGGCATTGGGGTTGGTTTTACAAGATACTTTGCGTACATTGAATGATCAGGAAGTAAGTATGCAAATGGATAAACTTTTAATTAATCTTGAAAATGAGGTTGGTGCAACATTGAGGGGCTAAATATGACTCTAACTAAAGCTGATATGGCTGATAGACTCTTTGATGATGTGGGTCTGAATAAGCGTGAATCAAAAGAGCTGGTCGAAGCTTTTTTTGGTGAGGTAAGGACAGCATTGGGGCGTGGTGAAGTTGTAAAGTTATCCGGTTTTGGTAATTTTAATCTGCGGGATAAAAAGCAGCGTCCAGGCCGTAATCCTAAAACAGGGGAAGAGATTCCAATTTCTGCTCGACGGGTTGTGACATTCCATGCTGGGCAGAAATTAAAAGCGCGTGTGGAGCGTTATACTGGCGATGATTGACTCTTCTGGTGAAAAATTACCAGTTATACCCGGTAAGCGTTATTTTACAATCGGTGAAGTCAGTAACTTATGTAACGTAAAACCACATGTGTTACGTTATTGGGAGCAGGAGTTTTTTCAATTGAAGCCAATGAAGCGCCGAGGGAACCGACGTTACTACCAGCGTCATGATGTGATGCTGGTTCGTCAGATACGCAGCTTGTTATATGAGAACGGATTTACTATTGATGGTGCACGTCAGCGCCTGGAAGGAGATGAAGTTAAAGGTGACAGTGAACGGAGTCATCAAATTGTACGCCAGGTTCGCAAAGAACTTGAAGAGTGTTTACGTATTCTGGATGCATAACCTTTTAAAATAGATATATTTTTTCAGTTTTGTTAAGTTTGTTGGGTTTTTGTATCTATTTTTGAATGATACTATCTCCTTTTAGCTGTTTATTGTGTTGTTCTTGTTAATTCAAATTGCCTTGTAATTTTAGTAAGGGTGCCGGTGTGGAAATAATATATAGAAAATTGCTTCAGGTGAGATCTTACATAATTGTTGCAGGTGTACTGGTCGGGGGGCTGTTTAGCTCATGGGTATCTGCACAAAATGGCTTGCAGGGCTATCTTGTTGGTCCGGAGGATATACTTGAAATTTCAGTGTGGCGTGAAGAGTCCCTGCAAAGGGAGGTGTTAGTTCGGCCTGATGGTCGCATATCTTTTCCGCTTGTAGGTGACTTGCAAGTGGCAGGAAGTACACCTGGTGAAATACAGTCAAAATTATCTGCACGCCTGAAAAAATTTATTCCTGATCCTGTTGTAACCGTAGTGGTGACTAAGATTGGGGGGTATAAAATATATATTATTGGCCAAGTGAAACAATCAGGGCAGTATGCTGTGGGGCGTTACCTCGATGTAGTTCAGGCATTAGCGCTTGCAGGTGGTTTAACTCCTTATGCTGCAGAAAATAAAATTAAAATTTTTCGCAGAGAAAATGGTAAGCAAAAGATTATCCCGTTTAAATATGAGGATATCAAAAAAGGTCGGGGATTAGAGCAAAATATCATCCTGAAAAGTGATGACCTGATTGTTGTTCCTTGATATGTTGAATTTAATTGGGTTTATGCGACAGATAACAGCCAGGTTTGTTTTTGGAAGTGCTTTTGCCTTTTGCGTGTCTTTAATGCCGCTCTCTTTGAATGCTGCGGAATGGTCGCTCTCTCCTGCAGTTGGTGTGGCAGGCGAATATGGTGATAATGCAGCTTTAATACCCGGTGTGAAAGATAATTATTGGCGATTGATTGCTATACCTTCGCTCAATATGGTTCGCCAGGACCGTAATACAGAGCTGTCTCTGCATACTTTTCTTGATTTTAAATATAGTCGTGACGATGAGCTGTCTGATCAGTCGCAACGTATGTATTTAAGGTATATCTATATGGGAGAGCGCCATAGATTAGGGGTGAAAGGGATTTTAAAACGGGAAGGTGTGCTCCGAAATATCACAGCAGAGGTGGATCCTGATGATATTGATGGGTCAGATTTAGAGGGCGCAGATATTTCAGTGTTGCGAGAGTACTCTAAACGAACCGTTTTCGATATAAAACCTTACTGGTCATGGAGGCTGAGTGAGCTGGATACACTAAGATTGCAATATCGACTTTTAGATACTGGTTACTCGACTGATTTGTTCTCAGATCAGCGCACACATACATTGTCGGCAAACCTGTCTCACCGGTTAACGCAAAAACTGGATGCTCTATTAAATCTGAGTGGCTCGCAGTTTAATAATCTGGATAATAAAAGCAGTGTGGACAATCGCCAGGTAAATTTAGGTGTCAATTATAAGTTTTCTGACAGATTTACGGGCAAAGCTGAAATTGGTTTCAGGAGTAGTACAACTGATGAATCAGTAGATTCGTCGGGCATTATTTATCAAATAACAGGTAACAAAAAAACTGAGGTTGGGTCGTTAAATATTTTGGCTCGTCGTAATGTTAGGTCCAGCGCTAAGGATACGACTACTTTAGCGGATGAACTAAAAGTATGGTGGAAAAAGAAGCTAAGGCCAACTGTCGATTTTTCTCTTTATCTTAATACATACCGAAATAAAGCATTAGCTGATGATTCATCAAGTCAGGTATATTTTGGTATACAGCCCCGTATTTTCTGGCAGTTGTCGTTTGAATGGGCTGTAGATTTCAGTTATGAGTTTCGCCAATTAAAAGATGATGAAAGCTCGCTCGCTAAAAGTAATTCCGTGGCAGTGGGTGTTAGTTATGCGTGGCCTAAAGTTTCTGTCTCTAGGTAGTAATATCATATAAGTCTAATTTTATAACAAACCAGTTATAAATGATCGGTAAGGAGTAACGCCTGAGTTATGGCAACAGAACAAGATACAATGAGTGAATTCAGCGATTTTATTGAAGTTGCTAGACGACGCAAAGCGCAAATTATCACGCCTTTTTTGCTGGTCTTATCAATTGCCGCTGTCCTTGCGTTTGGTTTACCTGCTGTCTATCAGTCAACTGCAACCATTTTAATTGAGCAACAGGAAATTCCTCAAGACTTGGTTAAATCCACTGTAACGAGCTACGCTGATGAGCGTATTCAACTGATCAGCAAGCGAGTAATGACGAGCGCTAATCTTTGGAAAATTATCGAAAAATTTGACCTTTATTCGGAAGATATTGCGCTGGGAGAGACTAACACGCTGATTTCAACGATGCGCAAAGCAATCCTTGTAGATATGGTCAGTGCCAATGTTTTTCGTGGTGGGCGAGCATCTAAAGCCACAATAGCTTTTGAACTTTCATTTGAATATAAGGATGCAGAAGCGGCGCAAAGCGTCACCAAGGAACTGGTTCGATTGTTTCTGGCTGAAAATATTAAAATACGTACACAAAAAGCGGAAATGACTTCAGAATTTTTGGGGGATGAAGCTAAACGCCTGGGTAGTAATATTAAACAGCTGGAGGCACGGCTGGCTGCGTTTAAAGAAAGGAATGTGGGTCGCCTTCCGGAATTAATGCAGTTAAATATGAACCGTATGGAAAACTATCAAAAAGAGTTGGAGGATGTTGAAGCGCAATTGGCGTTGTTGCAAGAGCGCAGAATGAGTATTGAGAGTCAGTTGACTTATATTGACCCTTATTTGGGCAATAGCCCTGCGGGTCGATTAAGAGAGTTGCAGTCAAAGTATATGGATGCAAAAACAAGGTATTCATCGGATCATCCTGATGTTGTCAGACTGAAACGGGAAGTTGATGCACTAAAACAACAGACAGGCGTTGGGGATGATGCCAATGAAATAGCTGTTCAAATCAGGAAAACGAAAGCGCAATTAAAGTTGGTCAGAGAAAAGTATTCTGATGATCACCCTGATGTTGCCAAGCTCAAACGCTCTTTATTGTCACTGACAAATGCATTGAAAAGTGTACAATCATCTGGTGATCAGGTCTCTCAATTACCACCTGATAACCCTGCATATATTGCGGCAAAATCACAACTCGATACGGTTCTTATTAACATTAAATCACAAAAACAGCGACGTGAAAGAGTGCGGATAAAATTAGCTGATTATGAAGAGAGGCTGCTTCAAACACCTAGAATCGAACAAGAAGGGCTTTTGATTAAGCGTGATTACGATAATGCTGTTAAAAAATATCAGGAGATTAAAGAAAAACAGTTGCAAGCGCAAATTTCAGAACAGTTGGAGCGTGAAAGTAAAGGAGAGCGTTTTTCTCTGTTAGAGCCCGCCAATTTACCTGTTACACCTGTTAGGCCTAATCGCTTGGGCATACTGTTGCTGGGGTCAATTATCGCTATTGCGTTTGGTGTTGGTTATGCAGCCATTGCTGAATTTATGGATCGTAGTGTTCGAGGTGCCAATGGAGTCAATCATATTGCAAAAACCCCTCCTTTAGCTGTAATCCCATATATCAAAAATAGTCACGATATAAAACGAAAAAGAGGTCAGGCTATTTTTAGATTTACAACTTACGTTCTTATTTTGATTGCATTAGTAGGTGGGTATTTTTACTTGTTACCCATGTTTGCATGATATTAATAATGGCTTTAAATATAATTCCAGGAGAGCTTTAAATGGATCGTATTACTAAAGCGGTTGAACGCGCTCGTAAAGATAATCAAAGCGGGGGCAAAGCATCATCGGGTCGACGGCTTGGTAATGGAAAGAGTTATGGCGGCTCACCTATTAGAAAAATCTCTGTGTCAGAGGATCTTCTAAAGGAAAATCGTATCATCACCAACAAGATAAATGCAGAATACTCACAGGTTTATAAAACACTCAGAACTCATGTGTGGCATAAAATGCGTACTCATGGCTGGAATACGTTGGCGGTAACAAGCTCGAATCCTGGTGAAGGAAAATCATTAACTGCTATAAATTTGGCTATTAACCTGGCACTTATGGAGGTTGAGCAGACGATCATATTGATAGATATGGATATGCGTAATCCAAGTGTGCATCGTTATTTTGGACTCGATCCAGAGTTTGGTGTCAGTGATTACCTGGTGACAGGAACATCTTTGGATGACATTATGGTAGACCCTGGGATTGGGCGTTTTTGTGTTGTGCCAGGTAGTATTGCACTTCCAAATTCCTCGGAAATTCTTTCATCGCCTCGAACAGCACGCCTGATTGATGAAATAAAGGCAAGGTTTCCATCGAATATTATTATATTTGATATGCCACCTATTCTACTGACTGATGATGTATTGGTGTTATCACCTTATATCGACTCGACCTTATTGGTAATAGAAGAGGGTAAAACGCTTGCAAAAGACGCATCACGTGCACTTGATGCGTTAGGTCGTAATAATTTAATCGGTACGGTACTGAATAAAGCTGAAGTTAAAGTTCGGCAATATGGAAATTTTTAACAAGGATTTGTGTTTGTATATTCGTTATATGAGTTTTTTAACAATAAACGAACAATAACAGAGAGCATTAATCTATGTATGAGTCATTTTTCGGATTTGATGAAAAACCTTTTTCCCTGCTTCCGGATCCAGGCTTCCTTTTTATGAGTAAAAAACACCGTCAAGCTTTGGCGATGTTGGAATATGGTTTGATGAACCAGGCCGGATTCACTGTTATTACTGGTGAAATTGGTGCGGGTAAAACGACTCTGGTCCGGCAGCTTTTGGGGCAAATTGCTAAAAACCTGGAAGTGACCGTTGGCTTGGTATCAAACACTCATCGTTCATTTGGTGAATTGATGCAATGGGTGCTTTATGCTTTTAAACTGGAGTATCGTGGTAAGGAAAAAGTTGAACTTTACCAGACATTTGCAGAGTTTTTAACTCGAGAGTATGAAAGTGGTAAACGTACTGTACTTATTATTGATGAGGCTCAAAATCTAAGTCTGGAAGCACTTGAAGAGTTGCGTATGCTGGCAAACATTAATGCAGATAAAGATCAGGTATTGCAGCTGGTGCTGGTTGGTCAGCCCGGTCTTAGAGATATGTTACGTACGCCTGAGCTTGAGCAGTTTGCACAGAGAATCGCGATAGATTTTCATTTGCAAACATTAGAATTGCAGGAAACCTGTGAATATATCCGGCATCGTATTTCAGTTGTGGGTGGTGATCATGAATTGTTTGAAGCACCTGCATGTGTGGCAGTTCATTACTATACCAAAGGAACACCGAGACTTATAAATGTGTTGTGTGATACGGCGTTGGTGTGTGGTTTTGCCGAGCAACGTAAAGCAATTGATGCTGATTTAATACACGATGTTGTAAGGGATAAAACGGTGGGTGGAATCGTGCCTGCATGGGAAGCGAGTGATCAGGGTGATAGTGTAGTTACAGATATTCATGCAGCAAAAAAAAAACAGGATCAAGCAAATTGGTCAGATAACAAGTAGATTTTAAGATCAGGGGTTCAAGGTGAATTTATGAAGGCAGTTATTCTTGCAGGGGGTTATGGAACGCGAATTAGTGAAGAGAGCAGTGTTCGCCCCAAGCCTATGGTTGAAATTGGTGGACGACCCATTTTATGGCACATCATGAAAATTTACTCTTCTCATGGCATTAATGATTTTATTATCTGCTGCGGTTATAAAGGGTATGCCATAAAAGAATACTTTTCCAACTATTATCTGCATGCATCAGATGTCACTTTTGATATGCGTAATAATGATATGGTAGTTCATAATAATAATGCAGAACCATGGCGCGTGACGTTAGTTGATACCGGTGAAAAGTCAATGACTGGTGGTCGTTTGAAGCGAGTCAAGGATTATCTCGATGATGAAACATTCTGTATGACTTATGGCGATGGTGTGAGTGATGTCAATATCCATGACTCAATTAAATTCCATAAAAAAAACAGGTCACTAGCAACTCTAACGGCAGCGCAGCCGCCAGGACGCTTTGGCGCTTTTAGTCTGGATCAAAATGACAGCCATGTAAAAACATTTAAAGAAAAACCAGAGGGCGATGGTGCATGGGTCAATTGTGGTTTTTTTGTGCTGGAGCCTAAAGTTATTGATTATATTGAGGAAGACAAGACAGTATGGGAGCGGGAGCCAATGGAAAATTTGGCTCAAGATGGGCAGTTAAATGCCTATAGGCATCATGGTTTTTGGCAGCCCATGGACTCATTGCGTGATAAACATGTGCTTGAAGAGTTGTGGCAGAGCAATACTCCTCCATGGAAAATATGGTAAACAGGTAATTAAATGATTACAGCTGACTTTCTGGTCATTGGTGGAGGGGTTATAGGGCTTAGTGTGGCGCGAGAATTGAAGCGCCGGTTTAATGACAGTTCCGTTTTTCTGATTGAAAAAGAGCCTGTTTGTGGAGAGCATGCAAGCGGACGAAATAGCGGAGTGTTGCATGCTGGTTTTTATTATACAGCAGATAGCCTGAAAGCACGTTTTACAGTAGAAGGCAATCGTCATCTTAGTGAGTATTGTGATGACAAAAATATCCCGATTAATCGATGTGGAAAGTTAGTTGTTGCCGAATCAGAAGCTGAGCATGCATCTC
This sequence comes from Gammaproteobacteria bacterium, assembly GCA_015490755.1. Lineage (GTDB taxonomy): Bacteria > Pseudomonadota > Gammaproteobacteria > JAADGQ01 > JAADGQ01 > S141-38. The sequence goes on along the minus strand of WFXF01000016.1, from coordinate 20,011 downwards.
TGGATGAATTGTTAATTCGTGGTGAGCGTAATGGTGTTGAGCTCGAGTCAATTACTGCAAAAGAAGCAGAGGAGATAGAGCCACGGGTTCGTACCTGTGAGCGAGCTATTTTTTCTCCCGCAACATCATCAGTGAATCCGCTTGATGTGGTTAATGCAATGGTTGCTGATGCTAAAACCGAAGGAGTTGATATTCGCTATGGTGCAACTTATCTGAAATATGAAAATGATAAGGTTGTGACATCAATAGGCGATATTCAGGCGGGCTATATTGTTAATTCAGCTGGTCTTTATGCGGATAGAGTCGCATGTGATTTTGGTTTTTCTGAAAAATATAGAGTTTTACCCTTTAAGGGACTCTACCTTTACTCAGAAGAGCCGGCAGGGTCAATGCGAACAAATATTTATCCTGTACCTGATCTTAGAAATCCTTTTTTAGGTGTTCACTTTACGTTAACGGTGGATCAGCGTATAAAAATTGGCCCGACTGCAATTCCTGCATTTTGGCGAGAACAGTATAATGGCCTGGATAATTTTGACTTTTCAGAGTTTGTTGATGTCATTAAACGAGAGATGGGGCTGTTTGTTTCGTCTGATTTTGATTTTAAGCGGCTTGCGATTGAAGAGATCAGGAAATACTCTCGTAGCAAAATGGTGTCGCTGGCATCAAAACTCGTTAAAGGCATTGATAAAAACAACTATAAGCATTGGGCGCGGCCAGGAATTCGAGCCCAACTGTTGAATATTAAAGAAAAAAAACTGGAAATGGACTTTGTAGTAGAGGGTGACGATAGATCATTTCATATTTTGAATGCTGTTTCTCCAGCATTTACCTGTTCATTTCCTTTTGCCAAATATGTTTGTGACATGATCAGTGATAATTTGCGTACTGCAAGAGGTAATCAATGAAAATTTTAATAACAGGCAACATGGGTTATATCGGCCCGTGTGTCATCGACCAGCTACGTGGAACATACCCGGACTCGACTTTGATCGGATTGGATATGGGGTATTTTGCACATTGCTTGACAGGCGCGGGCTGTTTGCCCGAAAGTCGTATTGATATCCAGTATTTTTTAGATATTCGTAAAGTTGAAGCGGATATGTTGAAGGGGATTGATGCAGTCATCCACCTCTCCGCGATTTCAAATGATCCGATGGGGAATGCCTATGAAGCAGTGACAACGGATATCAACTATCAATCCAGTGTGAGGTTGGCTCAATTAGCAAAAGAAGCGGGGGTGAATCATTTTGTTTTTGCTTCCAGTTGCAGTGTGTACGGCTGTGCTGAAGGAGCGCCCCGCAAAGAGGGTGATGATCTTAATCCACTAACCGCTTATGCTCGATCCAAAATCAATACCGAAAAAGGTATTGAAGAGCTTGCCAGTGATGACTTTGTTGTCACTTGTCTTCGTTTTGCAACAGCCTGTGGTATGAGTGAACGTTTGCGGCTGGATCTCGTAGTGAATGATTTTGTTGCAGGGGCGGTTGCCACCAAAGAAATTACTATTTTAAGTGACGGCACACCATGGAGACCATTAATTCATATTCACGATATGGCTCGCGCAATGGAGTGGGGGGTGAGTCGTGATGCTGCGAATGGCGGTGCATTTCTTGCCGTGAATGCTGGAAGTGATGGCTGGAATTATCAGGTAAAAGAGCTGGCTGAGGCTGTGGCGAAGCAAGTGCCAGGAACAGAGGTTTCTATCAATAAAGACGCACAACCGGATAAGCGCTCCTATCAAGTTGATTTTTCACTCTTTAAGTCACTGGCTCCGAACCATCAGCCACAAGTATCACTGGAGCAAGCAATTGCCGGATTAAAATCAGGGCTTGAAAAGATGCGTTTTGAAGATGCAAATTTTAGAAATTCATCATTTATGAGGCTGAAAGTCTTGGCTGGATTGCGTGAAAAAGGTTTACTTAATGAGCAGCTTGAATGGCAGCGTTGATTTGAAATTGTTGCGATGAGATTTATTGAAACAGATCTGCAAGGCGCGTTTATTATTGAGCCTGAAAAAATCGAAGATGAGCGTGGTTTTTTTGCTCGTGCGTATTGTGAAAATGAATTTCAATCACATAAATTAAATACACGTTGGGTACAATCCAATATCTCGTTTAATAAACAAGCAGGAACACTTCGGGGGATGCACTATCAGGCAGAACCTCATGCAGAAATTAAATTAGTGCGTTGTATTCGTGGTGGTATCTTTGACGTAATTGTCGATCTTCGTAAAGACTCAAAAACATATTTGCAATGGTTTGCCTTGGAGTTGACAGAGTCTAACCACAAAATGCTCTACATTCCCAAAGGGTTTGCTCATGGGTTTTTGACACTGAACGATAATACAGAAGTGTTTTATCAGCATTCTGAGTTTTTCGCACCTGCAGCGGGTTGTGGGTTGAGGTGGAATGATCCTGCTTTGGCTATTAAATGGCCTGAAATGACAATATGTACCTTGTCTGATAAAGATCAGGCTTGGCCGTTGTTGAAAAATTAATAGATTTTATAATACGGAATAGAAATTATGAGCGGACAAAAATGCCGGTTTTGTAATAACCCTCTTGAACACGTCTTTGTTGATTTAGGTGTATCACCTGTTTCTAATGATTTTTTGACAAAAGATGCACTTTCAAAAATGGAACCCATGTACCCATTATCTGTGTATGTGTGTGAAAAGTGTTTCCTGGTGCAATTGCCTGCATACCAAAGCGCTGATTCTCTGTTTCGTGATGATTATGTCTACTTTTCTTCATTTTCAAAAAGCTGGGTTCAGCACGCTTCAGATTATGTCGATATGATGTGCGAACGGTTTGGTTACAGTAATGATAGCCAGGTGGTTGAACTGGCAAGTAATGATGGTTATCTATTACAACACTTCAAGGCGAAAGGTGTTCCTGTTTTGGGTGTGGAGCCTTGTGCTAATGTGGCAGCCGCCGCAGAAAAAGAGAAGGGAGTACCATCAGTAGTTAAATTTTTTGGTGTGCAAACAGCTAAAGAGTTATTAGCAGACGGTAAAAGTGCTGATCTATTGTTAGGCAATAATGTACTTGCACATGTTCCAGACATTAATGATTTTGTAGGTGGCATGAAGCTGCTACTAAAATCAGATGGAGTGATTACCATGGAGTTTCCTCATTTGATGAAACTTATGGATTTGAATCAGTTTGATACTATATATCATGAACACTACTCTTATCTTTCATTCAGCGCGGTTGAGCGTATATTCTCGCATCACGGTTTAACACTGTTTGATGTTGAAGAGTTGGGCACACATGGCGGCTCGTTACGCATTTTTGCTCGCCACACAGAGGATCAAAGCAAACCGGTAACTGATCGAGCGATAGAAATGCTCAACCGTGAAGATAAAGCAGGTTATAACTCACTTGAGTACTATCAGTCATATCAGGCTCAGGTTGAAAAAACAAAGCGTAACCTGTTAACTTTTTTGATCGAAGCCAAAGAGCAGGGAAAAGCAGTGGTGGGTTATGGAGCGCCTGCCAAAGGTAATACTTTGCTGAACTATTGTGGCATACGCACTGATTTTATTGACTATACCACTGACCTCAGTCCTCACAAGCAGGGGTTGTATCTGCCCGGTGTTCATATCCCAATCTATGCACCCGAAAAAATTATGGAAACTAAACCCGACTATGTTCTGATCTTGCCCTGGAATTTGAAAAATGAAATCATCGAACAGATGAAAGAGGTACGCTCCTGGGGTGGGAAATTTGTAACGCCGATTCCTGTCGTAGAAATTCATGACTGATTTCTCTCTGCAAGCAATGAACACGGAACGATCTGCCGGAGAGTGGATGTATGGTTTTGCTTCAAGGCTATTTCCACTTTGTCGCAGCATCAGTGGTGATGGCGTGAGGCAGACGCTGAAAGCAATACAGAGCCATATTCCACTCGATATTCATGAAGTACCTAGTGGCACAGACGTATTTGACTGGACGATACCAAAAGAGTGGAATATCAGGGATGCCTATATAAAAAATGCAAAAGGCGAGCGAATTGTTGACTTTAAAAAGTCTAACCTTCATCTGTTAAATTACAGCATACCCGTACACAAAAAGCTTTCGCTGGATGAGCTTAAAAAACATTTGATCACACTACCGGATCAACCCGATTTAATTCCTTATCGTACCTCTTACTATAAAGAGACCTGGGGCTTCTGTTTAAGCCATCATCAATTTGAGCAACTTGATGATGAAATCTATGAGGTTTTTATCGATTCATCGCTGGAAAACGGTTCGCTGAGTTATGGCGAGTATCTTTTGAAAGGTGAAACTGATGATGAAGTTTTACTATCAGCTCATACTTGTCATCCATCATTGGCAAATGACAACCTGTCAGGTATTGCGTTATTAACTTTCCTGGCAAAGCATTTGTCAAAAACGCGCCAAAAACTCACTTACCGCTTTATCTTTGCACCAGGCACCATTGGTTCGATCACATGGCTTGCCAGAAATGAAGAAAAAGTTAAAAATATAAAGCATGGAATAGCTCTTTCCTGTGTCGGTGATGGCGGCGGGCCTGTTTATAAACGCAGTCGTCAAGGCGATGCATTTATAGATAAAGCGATTGAGCATGTGCTGGATCATTGTGGAAAGTCCACAGCTATCGTTGAGGATTTTTCACCGTATGGATATGATGAGCGCCAATATTGTTCACCAGGATTTAATTTGGCCGTTGGCTTGTTTGAACGCGGTAAACATGGGGTATTTCCTGAATATCATACTTCTGCAGATAACCTGGATTTTATTAAACCGCAGCACTTGGAAGACTCTTATCAGATGATTTGTCAGGTGATTAATATTATTGAAAAAGACGAGTTCTATATCAATACCAATCCAAAGTGTGAGCCACAACTGGGGAAACGTGGACTATACAGTGCAATGGGTGGAGAGAATGACCGGGTAGAGCGCCAAATGGCTATGTTATGGATACTGAATCAGGCTGATGGCTCGAACTCTCTATTAGATATTGCCATCCGATCCAAACAGCCCTTTGCATTAATTCAGGAAGTTGCTTCATTGCTGGAAGCGCATGAACTTCTAAAAATTTAAGGTAAATATATGAGTAAAACAGCGCAAGACGAACTGCCTGTCACTATTATAAAAGGTGGCGATGAAAAGCGTACCATCGACTTTCAAGAGCTGAAACAATACAGAGATCTTTTTTTCTTTCTTGTCTGGCGTGATATTAAGGTTCTTTATGCTCAAACGATTCTGGGATTCTCCTGGGCGATTTTAAATCCTTTTGCACAAATTGTAATTTTTAGTATTATTTTTGGAAAAGTGGCCAATCTGGATACGGGTGGCGTTCCCTACGTACTTTTTTCTACCGTTGCTATTATTCCATGGACTTATATGTCAACTGCGATGTTAGCATCAAGTCAGAGCTTGGTGGGTGGGCAGAATATGCTTGGTAAAATATACTTTCCACGCCTGATATTTCCTTTGACTGCAATATTGGCCAAGTTGGTTGACTTCTTTATAGCCATGTTGTTGATGGTCGCTGTTTTACTGTTTTATGATGTAACTCCTACGTGGAATTTATTGTTGTTCCCTTTTCTGATTGTAATGATGATGTGTGTGCCAGCAGGTTTGGGGATGTGGCTGTCATCGCTTGCTATTCGTTTTAGAGATGTAAAGTTTGCAATGGCGTATGTGATGAGTCTGCTGATTTATACGGCGCCTATTCTTTATTCAGCCTCATCAATTCCTACAGAGTATCGATTGTTATATTCATTAAACCCTATTGTAGGTGTCGTTGAAGGATTCCGTGCCTGTTTTCTGGGAGGAGCCATACCTTGGGAATATATTCTTCCTGGCGCAATCACAGGAATTTTGCTTGTCATCACAGGTGCAAGGTATTTCACAAAAACAGAAAAGCTTTTTGTTGATGTTATATAACGCTATGCCAGCAAAAAATTAAAATGGTTGAGTAAGAACAATATGAGTGATAAAAATATCGCAATCAGAGTGCAGGATGTCGCTAAACTGTACCGCATTGGAACAAAAGCTGATAAAAGTGATAGTTTGGCGCGTTCAGCAATAAATTTTATTAAGAGCCCGCTTGATAATTTTAGAAAGTATCGTTCTCTTTATGAATTTGATGATGTTGATACAATAGAAGATACTGACAGCTGCTTATGGGCATTAAAGGGTGTAACTTTTGAGGTCAAGCAAGGAGAAGTTGTTGGTATTATCGGCCGTAATGGTGCAGGTAAATCGACTTTGCTTAAAGTGCTCTCCAAAATTACTACACCTACGCGAGGCTCAGTAGAGCTTCGTGGACGAATTTCCAGCCTGCTTGAAGTGGGTACAGGTTTTCATCAAGAGTTAACCGGTCGTGAGAATGTTTACCTGAATGGCACAGTGCTTGGAATGCGCAAAAAAGAGGTTGATCGTAAATTTGATGAGATCGTTGAATTTTCAGGTGTTGAAAAATTTCTTGATACACCGGTAAAACGCTACTCAAGTGGTATGCGAATTCGTTTGGCATTTGCAGTGGCAGCACACCTGGAGCCTGAAATTCTGATCGTCGATGAAGTGCTGGCCGTAGGCGATGCTGCATTTCAGAAAAAATGTATGGATAAAATGGAGGATGTCGGTAGTGAAGGGCGTACCGTACTGTTTGTTTCACATAATATGTCGGCGATTACCCGAATGTGCCAGCGAGTCATACTATTGAATCAAGGTGTGGTTGAGATGGATGGTTCCGCTTATGATATCGTAAGTGCTTATCTCGAAAAAGGTCATGGCAATAACTCAAGTGTCTCGTGGGATAATGTGGCCGATGCACCGGGGACAGATATCGTTAAAGTCAGAGAGATTCGTCTTTGCATTGAAGATGGAACACTTTCTGATGCGATTGATATTCGCCAACCCATTTATGTTGAAATTGAATTTGAAGTATCGCAGCCCGGGCATGTGTTGCAGCCTCATGTTTCATTTATGAACGAAGAGGGGACTGTGCTGTTTGCTTCGGTTGATTTAGATCCAGAGTGGCGTAAACGTCCCAGGCCTGTGGGCCATTACGTGAGTCGGGTAACAGTTCCGGCTAACTTTTTTGCAGAAGGTCCAACCGTTATTGATGTTGCAATGTGGGCATTGGAACCACGTCAGGAGTTACAGTTTCATGTCAGGGATGCGCTGGCATTCCAGGTAATAGACAGTCTGGATGGTGATTCTACCCGAGGCGACTGGACTGGAAATTATGTTGGAGCTGTGCGCCCAATGCTGGAGTGGAATACTGAATTTAGAGCTTCTTGAATTTATAATTTTGTGATTGAGTTATCAATTTAATTAAAAAAACAGTATGCCGATAAGTGTTATTTAAGCGGGTGTAGTAGGATGATTGTTTGTAATGGAATATTCAGCACTATTTCTATAGGTTGTTGTAAAGGTAGCAGTGCAGATGTACTGTAATTTTTTGTTCGTTTGTTAAATAAAATGGAAACAGGAGGCAAAAGCCAATGAAATTAGCGTTTGGCATCAAAATCGTTTCACTCCTTGTTCTGCTGATAGCTTTAGCTGGTTGTAGTGATGGCGGCGGTGGTGAGAGTAGTGAGTCAGGCAGCAATTGGGATGAAATGAAATGGGATCAGGGTAAGTGGGGTTAGAAGAAACTTTGATTTGATTTTTAATAAAATTTACAGTGAAAGATATTTATTTATAAGGATTCATGGACTATGAAAAAAACAGCACTTTCAATAGGAATCGCAGCAGCTTTTATGATGGGTGGCTCTTCTGTTATGGCAGGCCAAATATCAGGTTTGACAGATTTTGCATCTAATACTACAGCTAAGGCATCAGAAGTTAATGAAAACTTTGCGGCTGTAAAAACAGCGGTAAATGATAATGATACAAGAATTACAGCTAATAAATCAGCGATCGGCGATGCAAATTCAGGTTTGGTTAAAGGCGTTGCGGATAATAAAGCAGCGATTGGCGATGAAAATTCGGGTTTGGTTAAAGACGTTGCGGCTAATAAAACGGCGATCGGCGATGCAAATTCAGGTTTGGTTAAAGACGTTGCGACTAATGCAACAGCGATAGGTGATGCAAGTTCAGGCCTGGTTAAAGGTGTTGCGGATAATAAAGCAGCAATAGCTGCGAATGCGACAGCTATTGACGGTAAGGCAGCTGCTTCTGGTTCAGGTAATTCAATTGATGAAAATGCTTCAGATATTGGGAGTTTACAAACAGGTGTTAATGATTTGAAGACAGTTGTAGGCGATTCAAATTCTGGTTTGGTCAAAGATGTCGCTGATTTGAAGGCGGGTGGTTCTTGTCCTAATGATATGGCAGTAGTAGGTTCAATATGTTTTGATAAAACTGAGTACCAGGAAAATGGGGTAGCCAAAGTGAATGTGTCTCAAAAGGATGCGCAAAAGTTGTGTTTGTTAGAGGGAAAGTATTTGCCAACTAACGCAGAGTGGAGTATGGCTGTAATGGCCATGGTTGCTGCTGCAGAGAAGGGCGAGGACTTGGGAATTGTGAATATGGATGATGGTGTTTATGAGTGGGTTGCTGATTGGACGGGGGATGGACAAGGGTTGCTTCGTGGTGATAGAACCGCTGGCGGTGGCTTCGGTTTAGGCACCGGTAGTGAAGTTTATATTCCATGGACATTTGTTGATAATGGTAATGGCCAAGGCCCTAATAATGTAATAGGCTTCCGTTGCGCCAAGTAATTATGTTACTCTAACCATGTCTTAAAAATGCAGGTGTTGTCAAGACACCTGCATTTTCCTTTTCTCAATTTTACCTATCTATTTTTTCATTCTTTTCTTATCGACTCATTGAGTGGTTTATGAGCAAAAAAATATTTTTATCCCATCGTCTTCGTCTGATTCAACTTTCATTATGCTCCATTTTTTTGGTAACAGGATGTACGAATGATCCAAAAAATGCAGAACCTGTTGCAATCAATTCTCAAATAGAAGTTACGGAAGACGAGCCTAAAACAGCAATGATGCTGGCGGAGGATAAAGATGGAGATACGCTGAGATTTTCAATTAGAAACCGGCCGAATGAAGGTGAATTGACCATCCTTAATGAAGTGACAGGCCAGTTTGAATATAAGCCAAATGATAATTTCTCTGGTGAAGATCAGTTTACTTTTCGTGTCAGCGATGGCGAGAGCGAAGCTAATGCGACAATAACCATACAGGTTATCTCGGTGAATGATGCGCCACAAGCTGTTAATGACAGTTATACCCTTGATGAAGGTGGCAGCAAAGGTGCAAACTTATTAGATAATGACAGTGACCCTGATGTAAATGATTCACTTACATTGAGTACTACACCACTCCAGGGCCCTTCGAATGGGGCGTTGAATCTTCAACCCGATGGTCGTTTTACATACACACACAACGGCAGTGAAACGACAAGTGACAGCTTTGTTTATAAAATCACTGATAGTGGTGGGCTCACTGCACAGGCGACTGTGTCACTAACAATCAATCCTGTAATGGATGAACCCCCCAGTGCCGTCAATGACAATTATGCCGTTAATGAAGGTGCCGAAATTAGTGCAAACTTATTAGATAATGATAGTGATCCTGATGTTGGTGATTCAATCAGCTTAAATCTCACTCTGATTCAGCAACCGTCGAATGGTAGTTTTATAGATCTTCAATCAGATGGAAGCTTTACATACAAACATGATGGCAGTGAAACAACAAGCGATAGTTTCAAGTATGAAGTCACTGATACAACCGGTCGAACAGCTCAGGCGACAGTGACATTAACAATCAATCAGGTGAATGATATTCCAGTGGCGGATGATGATGCAGCCAGTACGAATAAAGGTATTGTTGTTGATATTGACGTGCTTGATGGCGATGTTGACCCAGATGGTACGATTAATGCCTCAACAATTAGCATCGTGAATCAGCCAAGTGGAGGGGTTGCGACTGTTGTAAATGGCAAGGTGAGGTATACACCTCATGCTTCCTTTTTAGGGCAGGATTCTTTTGATTATACCGTTGAAGATAATTCGGGAGCGGTATCTAATACCGCAAGGGTGACTGTTTTTGTAGATCATACTAATCCTGTAGCCGAGGCAAATTGCTCATTTGCCGCAAAGCAGACTCAACAAGTGGGTATGTTAAAAGCAAGTGATGGTGACTCTGTTGATACCAATGCAATGACTTTTAAGTTGGGAGCTAATGGTGAGATTAATACGGGTCAGTGGTTGAGTACGAATTATGGCAGAGTGCGTATTACTAATGAAACAACCGGTGCATTTGAATTTGATTTGACTGATAATTCAGGGCTGGGTAAAAGAGACGAATTTAATTTTCAGGTCAGTGTTTTGAATGAAATGCCTGACAGTGCAACACAATCCCTGGTGATCGAACCAAGAATTATGCCATTAGGAGATTCGATTACTGATGGGATTAATTACTGTGCATTTCAAGAATGTACATCCGAGAATAGCAATCCTGCGATAGAAGAGAGAAATGGTTATCGAAAATCACTTTACAGTTTGCTTTCCGGCTCCAACTATAAAATAGATTTTGTAGGCAGTAAAACCAGTGGTAATGGTGTTGATAATAATCATGAAGGAAACCCTGGTTGGCCTGCTGAGCAGATTCGTGACAATGTGGGTGGTTTTCTGAATAGTGCATCAGCCGATATCATTTTATTGCATATAGGAACAAATGATCTCAATGTCCCAATCTCCCAAGATCCTAACGGTATTAAAAATGAAGTGCAGGGTATATTAAGTAATATTAATAGCTGGGCTTCAGGTAAAAATATCACAGTATTGGTAGCAAAAATTATTGATTTTAATCCAAGTAATTCTAAAGTAGCAGAATTAAATAATCTTGTGACTGCTATGGTGAATTCTGGAAATTGGTCTAATTTGACAGTGAGTATGGTGGATCAATACGGAGCTTTGAATAACCGTGGTTCTGGTGGAGATTGGGGCGATGAACTTCACCCATCAGCGCAGGGTTACAATAAAATGGCCAGTCGTTGGATGAGTGCGTTAACGCCGGTTTTAGAAGGGATGTGTAATCAATAGTTCTAATCAGCACTGGTTTAGCAAAGGTAGTAGAGCATCTTTCCAGCGCCCTGCCATCTTTGCATAGCCATTGGTTGAAGGGTGGTGTTCATCGGCCCAGTCTCCGCCTTCACTTCTATCTACCAGAGCATTATATTGATTAACAATTGTTACATCAATATTGCTCCATGTGCTGGATCCCATGCTGCCAATCATGTTATTGAGAGTGCTTACGTTGGGGTTGCTTGGGTTATTGAAGTCAATAATCTGTGCAAGAAGTACGTTAACGTCTGCCTCTTTAGATGCTGCCCACTCATTTATTTTTGTAAGTATGCCATCTATTTCTGCACGAACACCATCTGGTACCTGGGGTGTTGCATTATAGTAGTTGAGATCGTTGGTACCGATGTGTAACAGAATAATATCAGCAGGATTATTGTTCAGAAAAGTAGTCACATTATCACGAATCCAGTCAGCCGGCTTACCTGGATAACCTTCGTGATCATTGTCGCCACCATTGCCGCTAGATCGGCTGCCCACAAAGTCAATGTTGTAGGAAGACAGTAGGTCATATAGTGGTTTTCGGTAGCCAGATCGCTCTGACATTATTGGCAAGCTGGTTTCGGATGAGCCTTCACCGAATGTAATTCCTTCGGTGATAGAATCTCCCAGCGGCATGATTTTTTGGGTCTCACAATTGCTTGTTACATCATGATTAGTTGTATTTTCAGAGCCACCCACGTTAATAGTGATGGTCGCTTCATTAGAGGGTGCGCCAATATAATCTGTATTCCACGACACTCTTTTGTTGTCTCTTACTTTGTATTTGCATGTTGCTATACCAGAAAAACTTGCTGTGGGAGTGTATTTTAATTTTTCATTTTCATATTCTATCGTTCCATCGGAGCAACTCAAGCCAAATACTCTGGAGGGAACGATTGCGCCATCTCTATCGTAATCATTGGCAAATGCATCAATTACAACAGGGGTATCTATCGCCGTTGTTACGCCATCATCATCCATAGCTACAGGCTGGACGTTTAAGAAGAGATTGATGGTGCTTGCCTGGCTCTCATTACCATAGGAGTCAACGGCTACTACTTCGATCGTGTCTTTGTTTTGCCAGCAGAAAGGTACTTGAGACTCATTGCTGGAAATGGCTTCAATTTGGTCACTTGTGAGGCCAGCGAAGACTTCGGAAGGGTTTCCGTTAGCACATTTAGCTAAATCAAGTGTATTGCCATAATTGTAAGGGCCTTCCCCATCATAATTATAACTGAAGTCTTCACTAAAAAGCCTTGTGTCGCCATTTTGGTATGTGATGTAGCTATTACCCAGTTTGAGTTTGAGTGTTCCATGTTGCGGGCCTGTTATAACCCTTAATTCAAGCGGGTCATTCTCATCATCTTCAACTGTACGTAACAAGCCGGTGTTCTTTGCTTTGGAACCTGCAAGATCAAACTCCAGCACTTCATATTCATTTGAGCCATTGGTTGAATTTCCATTGTGGCCAGGTAAAAAGTAAGGCGCATCATTTTGAATATCAATATTGAGTGTTACAGTCGCAGTGGAACTTCCACCATTTTCATTGGTGACTCGATATTTAAAGCTGTCAGTGTTGCAGTTATCATCGCCGTTATGGGTATAGCTGAAGCTTCCGTCAGTATCAAGTATAAAGGGTGCTACAGTGGCACATTGTGGCCCAGTATTCGGAAGGAGTGTAACGACCAGATCAGCTTTTGCAGTTTCATTGTCGTCGTCGTTGGCGAGCACGCCGCTAGCGAAATCTGGCGATACACTTCCCGCTTCAGCTACTTGAAAGGTATCATTTGCGGCGACAGGTACATTATCAAGAACAGTGATTGTAACGGTCGCTGTCGCGCTTCCTCCGGCAGCATCTGTTACCTTGTATGTAAAGTTGTCAGAAGCGCAGCTTTCATTACCGTTATGGGTGTAGTTAAAACTTCCGTCACTATTGAGTGTAAATCCACCTGTTGCTGTACACGCGGGTGTACTTATGAGTGAAACAAGCAGATTGTCTGTTGCTGTTTCAGCATCAGAGTCATTGTTTCTAACGCCTGCGTTAGCTTCAACAGAAATCGATTTACCTATGATCACTGAATAGTTATCAGCTACGGCGGTTGGAAGGGTGTGAATATCAAGTGTTACAGTTGCTTCGTTACTTTTTCCAAAGCCATCATAAGCGCGGTAGGTGAAGCTGTCTTGAGTGGCGCCGCTTTTGTTATAGGTATAACTAAAACTGCCATTCGAATTTACAGTAACGCTACCATGCGCTGGATCTGTTACATCAGCTGTTAGAATTGAAAGTGGGTTGCTTTCAGGGTCACTATCATTTGTGAGAAGGTTGCCGGTTATTACCCATCCCGATCCTTGTAGCGTGTATGCATCATTAACGGCAACAGGAGGCTCATTAATGACAATAGTGACCGTTGCAGGAGTTGATAGTGCGCCATTACTGTCTTTTGCCTGATAGGTAAAAGAGTCCGAAGTGCTGTTTGTGCCGTTATGGGTATAGCTAAATGTTCCATCCGGTGCTAAAGAGACTGACCCCTTGCCTGCTTGACTTGTGAGTATCGCTTCCAGTTGATCGCCTTCTGCGTCTGAATCATTGTTTAAAACATTCAATGATGAATTATTTAGAGTGCCGCCTTTTCCAATCAGGTAGCCGGAGCCGCTATCGTTGAGCGCTACAGGAGCGTCATTGACTGGAGTGATCGTGAGTGTGACAGTGGCTGTTGCCGCTCCTGTACTGTTGGATACCTTATAGATAAATTCATCGCTGCTGTTTTCGGAGCCATTATGTTGATATTCGAACGAACCATCAGGGTTAAGAGTCAGATTGCCATGCTGTGCATCTTGAATAAGGGTGGCTGCATTCAGGGAGTCTTTTTTATCGACGGCACTGTCATTGGCAAGCACTCCATTTTTAGAATTGATAGAGAGCAACGCCCCTTCAAGCACTGTAAATTGATCATTACCTGCTGTGGCTGGATCTGGAATCCCAAGGATACTGATAGATATTGTTGCAGAGGCTGTATTCTTACCATCAGTCACTTCAAAGATAAAAGAGTCATCACCCTCTTCGTTTGGGTAGGGAATATATTCAAACTCTCCCGTTGCTGTATCAAGAAAATCAGCATTTCCTTTGGTGGCGGGGGATTTAATTGAAAATGTTAGTGTATCACCGTCACGGTCTGTTGCCCTTGCAGTCTCTCGTTTTGAAGTATCTTCTATCAGATGCAGCGTATCATCAAAGGCGACAGGCGCCACACCCTGGTCATCCACAATAGGGACAGGGCTTCCATCACAACCAGTAATAAGCAGTGTAGTTAGTAAAGCTGGGGCGGATAATTTATAAAACACAGGTATAGACCTCGCATAAAATGACTGATTTATATTGCTTGAGACTTTTGTATCTTTTTAATAAGTTGCCTACCAAGATTGATTCCTGGCAATTCTATGTATCGATAAGAGTAGATAGCGGCAAAATAGCTAAAAAACAGGGTCAGAAAAAAGGTAAAAAATAGTTTTATCTCATCACCATAAAGGCCAGTGTTAACAATAATAAGCACAGAAATTCCAACAAATATGTTGTGATATAAATATGTGCTATACGAGATTTCACCATATTGTTTCAAGAACCTTGTAATAAAAGACTCTTTAATATCAAACTTTGTATATAAAACCACAAAAACACATAGTATTGCTAGTAAGCCGTATAAATTCCAGTTTAGTTGCTGATTATAAAATATATGTTTTGGAAGGTGAAAATAGTTGTTTCTTACTGATGCCGCTAATATGAAAAGTAAAATTAACAAAGCAATACCGAATCGCATACTCATTTGTGTATTGACTTTTTTTTCAGTATATAAATACCCAATTAAAATTCCTCCACAAAACGTAAAGGCTAAAGTGAATACTTCATATCGATCTATTTCAATGAGTTGAAATGCACCTATAAGGTAGAGAACAATAGCGATAAAAATAAGGCCCAATGTACGTGCGAACATTATCGCAGCAATTAATAAAGGAAATATGATATAGAACTGGAATTCAACAGGAAGACTCCAGTATGCAACATTTATTATGTTATTAGGGCCTGTAAGGTTGGATGTCAGGCTTAAATATTGAAGAATATTGGCAAAAGAAAAATCACTATTTGCGAGGAATTCGATCCATAAACCTCTCGGTTCATGTAGATAGAAATATTTAAAAACCTGAATGAAAACCAAATAGAGTAATATCGATACAAAAAAGGCGGGCCATATTCTGAATACTCGCTTTATATAAAATTTGATAACACCTCTATGGCTGTCAAAACGTCTGTTACTAATCCATAATGCACAGCCGCTTAAGACAAAAAAGAGTGCAACCCCAAAAAATCCCAAGTCCAAAAAATTCATAGGTGGAAAGTTGCTTATAACATCAGAATCAGAATATTTTACTTTGGTCGCATCAATTGAGTGGGCCACAATAACTAAAAATGCAGCAATCCCCCTTAACCATGTGAGTTGTTCTATATGTTTGTATTTCATGAATATCTTTGTGATTTCCCATGGATATGTAAGTTATTCAGAGTATAATTAGCTTATCGCTTGTATCGATACTTTAATTAATTTTGAGAATTGTATAAATAAAATTAAAGAAGGGGGCGAGCGTTTAGAAAGTAATGAATTTAACAGGGTTAAATTCATATTGCAAAGTTGCTAGCATTGATCCAGCACCTCCCAATTTTTTATATCATTGAAAAGTGATATCATTACACGTTTTGTTGACTGAATTATCAAAATGAATCCAACTCTGAATATTGCTATCCGTGCTGCTCGTAAAGCTGGGGATACCATTTCCCGTGCTGTTGATCGAACTGATCGACTGAAGATTACTGTAAAAGATCAAAACGACTTTGTCTCTGAAATTGATAAAAAAGCCGAATTACAGATTATTGATGTGATCAAGAGAGCGTATCCAGATCATGCAATTCTAGCTGAGGAAAGTGGCAACCATTCAGGTGATGACTATTTATGGATTATTGATCCACTGGATGGCACAACGAACTTTATCCACGGATTCCCACAATTCGCTGTTTCAATTGCACTTCAATATAAAGGCCGTCTGGAAGTGGCTGTGATATATGATCCTATGCGTCAAGAGCTGTTTACTGCAACTCGGGGTGGCGGTGCTCAAATGAATGATCGGCGTATTCGAGTCAGTGGTCATCGTAGTTTATCCGGTTCGTTACTGGGTACAGGTTTTCCTTATAAAGACTTTAGTCGTCTTGATCGCTATTTAGGTATGCTTAAGTCATTTGTTACTCAAACATCAGGAGTTCGTCGCCCAGGCTCTGCGGCGTTGGATTTAGCTTATGTTGCTGCGGGTCGTTTGGATGGTTTTTGGGAGATGGGGTTGAAACCCTGGGATATTGCAGCCGGTGTGTTGATTGTGCAAGAAGCGGGTGGTTTGATTACAGATCTACATGGAGGACATGATTTTATGGGTACGGGTGATATTGTTGCTGGAAACTCTAAAATGATCAAAGGGATGTTGCAAACGATTCATCCCCATATGAAGTAGCATTGTAAGTGTCATCGAACGTTTTAAGCCATTCATTTGAGCGCTTGCGTGGCCAGGCGCTGAATGCGGAAATGGCACAGCAGTGGAGCCGTGCGATGAAGTTATGGCTCAGCGGATTTGAAATGGCAGAGTCTGCTGAAATTGAATCTATTTCATCATTAGAAAAAGCACTGATTCTGCGCCATATTGTTATGTTGAATGAAAAGCGGGAGCAGAGTGAAAAACATCTGTCACAGCCTTCGTTAAATTGTCAGGCTCTGCTTGAAGAGAGTTTACGTTTCGACCCAAAAGATAAAACAACTTATTTGCAGCTGATTGATCTTGCTTTGGATCAGGCAGATATCCAGGCTTATCAGCGTCTCGCGAGTGAAGCTGTCAGGCAACTGCCCAATGATCGTGATGTATTGGAGGTTGCGATTGAAGCGGCTAATGCACGCTATGACTATATTCAAGCAGCCGATCATGCAAGAACCCTTTTTGATCTTGATGGTATCAATTTTCAAGCGAAGCGACTTTTTGTTGAAGCCTGTTTAAATCAGGTACGTCAACAGGTCAAAAAGCAGCAATATACGCAGGCAAAAAAACTGATCGAAGATGCATTGGCGGTTAATCCAGCCGATGTACTTTTACTTCAGGTTCAAACTGTTGAAATATTGTTATTGCAGCTGGCGGGTAATGGGGCTCTTGCCGAGTCGCTCCTGAATGGAGTAGCCCGTCGATTGAGCAATGATCTACTGTTCTCTTTTGTATTGCTTGTTGAGGCGCTTCAGCTGGGCTTTGCTGCAACTCAGTTTGTTGCGACTTTTAAACAGGATCATCCGTTACAAAACACTGAAGTTGGACGTGATGAGTTGATGGCTCTGTTTGCAGTAATTGAGCAATATTGGGACGCTGATTTTATAGCCATTAAATACCCGGTTGCGGCCTGTTTTGATCAGATTCAGTGTGTTGCAAAAAAATTATCGGCTGTTGATGACTATATTCAATGTTGTGATGTGCTGTGCCAGATTGAGGCTTTTGATGAAGCGCTCTGGTTTGCAATGCGTGCGCGTCAGCAGTTTCAGGGGCATGCTGTTTTTAACTATTATGAAATTTATAGCTTTGTCAAAGGCGATCCCTCTAAAGTTGATGGCTCTGAACATGAGGTGTTGAAAGAGGTGGTTCACCTGCTGGATACTGAGGGTCCCAGGCAGTTTTTAAGTGATGTTGCTATTTTTTTGAATGACGTGGATGAAGTTGCTAATGAAAACAGCCTTTGATGTATTGGGTGTTGCAGTTAATGCGGATGATCACACAATAAAAAAAGCCTATTTAAAGCAGGTCAGGGCATTTCCACCTTCAACTGCACCGTATGAGTTTCGTGAAATTCAAGATGCTTATGATCACTTGAAAACAGAGCGAACACGGGCTGCTTATCGCTTGTTTCACCTGCCTGTTGCGTCTGAAGTGATGCAACAGGAGAAGTAAAGAGATTTAATTCCATGAAAGATGTCATTGTTGGTATTGATTTAGGAACCACTTACTCGGCTATTGCTGTCGTTATTGATGGTCAGGTGACGGTGATTAAAGAGGGTGACTCTTTTGTGGTTCCATCCATTGCTGGAATTTCTGAAAGTGGTCAGGCTGTTGTCGGTGAGGCGGCAAAAAGGCAGCATATTCTCTCTCCTGAACGCATGGTTAAATCAATCAAGCGGCGCATGGGAAGTCATTATCATGCGACGATTGATGATGAAAATTATACTCCGCAAGAAATATCTGCGCTGATTTTAAAACACCTTAAAAAATTGGCAGAAGATTATCTGGGTATGCCAGTCAATAAAGCGGTTGTAACTGTTCCCGCTTATTTTTCTGATAGTCAGCGATTGGCAACAAAAGAGGCTGGAATGATTGCCGGGCTTGACGTTGTGCGAATGATTAACGAACCAACCGCAGCTGCACTTGCTTACGAAGAGCATGAGAAAACTTCCCGACGCATATTGGTTTATGATTTGGGTGGTGGTACGTTCGATGTTTCCGTGGTTGCGATTGAAAATGGTGTCATTGAAGTATTGGCGAGCCATGGTAATCCATATCTGGGCGGTGATGATTTTGATGCAAAAATCGTATCAAAAATACTGGATTTGATGTTGGAAGGTGGTGTCGATCTGTCAAGTGATCGCACTGCTATGGTGCGTGTACGGCAAATAGCTGAAGCGGCAAAAATCACTTTGACGGATCACCCTTTTGTGCAAATAAAAAAAGAGTCACTGGCTCATGATCAGGATGGTCAACCACTCCCTTTTGAGTGGGAATTAGCACGGGATGAATATGAAACGATGATTCAGCCTTTTGTGGATGAAACATTAAAGTCGGTACATATTGCACTGCGTCGTGCTGAATTAAATGCAGCTGATATTGATCAGGTAGTTTTGGTAGGTGGATCTACACGCACACCACTGGTTCAACGTCGCCTCAAGTCAATTTTTAATCAGCAACCACATGCTGAAATAGATCCGTCTCTTTGTGTTGCAACCGGTGCAGCCATGCAGGCTGCAGCAATTTCCGGAGAGCCTGTGTCGGGTGTTTTGATTGATATTACGCCTTATACTTTTGGTATCAGTACTCTGGATAACTCGGATGGTGAAATTTTCCCTTATAGCTTTATGCCTATCATTGAAAAAAATAGCATATTACCGATTGAAAAAAGTGAAGTTTTCTATACGGCCACAGAGGGTCAGACTTCGGTCGAAATTAATGTTTACCAAGGTGAAGATCCTGATGCACTTAAAAACCATGAGTTAGGTAAATTTATGGTAGAAGGGTTGGAAGATGTGCCTGTTGGAAACCCCATTTTAGTATCATTTAAACTGGATCTTGATGGTTTGTTACATGTTACGGCCCAGGAAAAGAATACAGGTTTACAAAAAACAGTAACGATTGATGGCGCTTCTGGTGGTTTAAGCGAGCAAGCTTTAAATGACTCTAAAGCACGAATTAATGCTTTAGATGATTCTTGTGAAGTTGAAACAGAGCAAGATGAAAATATGGAAAATTATCCTTTATTGCTGGCTCAAGCAGTGATTAGTGAGGCAGAGGATGAAGTTTTAGTGCATATTGATGGAGAGCTGCGGGAAAATATTGTTGAAGCGTTAGAAGCTCTTAAAAAGGTTGTTTCTAAAAGGAGTGATGATGAAGAGATTTTTCGAAAAGTAGGTGACCTCTCTTACCTGATCTGTCTTTTTCGTTCTGATAGTGATACATAGGAACGTTCACGAAATAACTTCTGCACTCTGACTTGCTCTTTTACTCCGGCTCAAACAATCTCAATCGTTACATAGGCCAGCTATGCGCCTCTTGAGATCGTTTGAGCCGAAGCAAAATTTCTACGCCATAGTTGCAGAAGTTATTCCGT
>WFXF01000015.1 GCA_015490755.1 Gammaproteobacteria bacterium | reverse complement strand
TGGTGCTCTCAAACATTCCACCTAACCTCGACCCTATCAGACTCACTGAAACTCTCAATACAACGGCCGGAACACCAGAAAACGCGGACAGCATAACCGGCTACTTCGGATCAACACTCAACGGTACACCTGAAGCCAGCAACACAATCAATTTTGAAAACAAGGCAGACAGTTATATTGTCACCAGCAGTAGCGGTAGAGTAGTATCGGGCGGAGATTATAAATCAGGGCAAGCAATCTCATTTTCAGGGATTCAAACAGAGATCAGCGGCACACCTGAAGTGGGTGATCAATTTACTATCAACCCCTCATCCAGGCAAGATATATTCACCACAATCGACAAACTCATTACAACGCTTGAAAGCTCAGATGGCGGCGCTGAACTGAATAATGGTGTTAACAGTGCGCTCACCAATCTGGATAAAGCCATGAATAATATCAGCATGGTTCGAACCAGTGTGGGCACACGCCTCTCAACGATTGAAACCCAGCAAAACAGCAATGCAGATCTGCTTATTAATATGAAATCTCAAGTATCAGAACTTAAAGACGTTGATTTTGCTGAAGCCATATCCCGCTTTCAAGCACAACTTACAGGGCTTGAAGCAGCTTACCAATCTTTTACTAAAATCCAGGGGCTGTCACTGTTTAACTATATTCGTTAATTATTAAAGTCAGATTACTTTGGATCCATGCTATGAATCATTTTAATCAACTCGGCTTCTTCCCTGACCAAGTGACATTGAGATACAAGTTCATCGACACTGGCTCCATCTTTTACAAGATCAATCGCTGATTGATAAAGCTTTTCACTATCGTTAACAAAAAAGGAGTTTGGAACCGGATGCTTCTCTTGTTTTTCTGCGAGACCTTGCTGTTTTTGAGTCATGTTATCCAGGTATTTGCTCACCCCTAATGCCCCCAGACTTAAAGCCGTAACATCACTTTGCAGACCTTTGAAACGCTCCTCTAAAAGCCGACCCTTTTTCCACTGCATATAAAGCACAGCCAAACAGACCAGAAGCATGGTTTGAGATATAGTTAATAGAATATAAATCATATTCTGCACACTTTTTTAAATAATTTCCGGATTAAGCATATTCATCAATTGAATGATCATCCTTATCGGTATCGGCTGGTTTTTTATCCTTTTCAGATTTGGGCCTGGTTCGCTTTTTAAATGGGTTGTCATGCAACTTCCTGCGTGGCCCCGATTTATGCCCCGGCCGTTTGGGCCATACAGGCCCCACCACTTCAATTTCACCGGCCATTACATTACAGCTCCGTCATCTCGCTCCACTCTTCAGTGGTCAGTAACTTATCGAGATCAACTAAAATCAGTAACTTGTTTTCATGATTACAAACACCCTGAATATATTTTGAACTGTCATCATTACTGACTGAAGGTGTGCTCTCTATTTCTGAAGCATGCAGATAAACCACTTCTGCCACGCTATCCACTAAAATGCCTACCACCTGTTTGCCCGCTTCCACAATCACGATTCGGGTTGAGTCATCATTTTCTTTTTGTAATAGACCAAAGCGCTGGCGCGTATCAAGCACAGTGACAACATTACCACGCAAATTGACAATACCTAAGACATAATCTGGAGCCCCCGGAACCGGAGCGATATCCGGAACACGCAGCACCTCTTGTACTTGCATGACATTAATTCCGTAAGTTTCACCATCCATACAGAAAGTGACCCATTGGGAAACAAGATCATCTGATGTATTTTGTGTATTGCTTGAAGTTGTCGTCGTGGCTACCTGATTCATTTTTTGCTCCTGATATTACGTCAATAAACGGTTTAAATTACGTTAATTGTTTGATAACAAACGTACAAACTCATCGGTGTCGATTAATGCACACATCTGCTCAATGACTGTGCCAGCCAACCATGGGCGTTTACTTCGGTTTGTACGCCATCGCACCCCATCTCGCTGCAATGCCAAAGTACCTGTAATAGAGTCACAAGCAAGACCCCAATTGGCATCTTCAATTAATACAATATTTTGTAATCGGTCTTTAAGAGGTTTTACTTTATAACTCGAAGGCGTTACAAAATTAAGAACATCAATCACTTTCACATGCTTGCCTTGATGGCTGATAATACCCAGATACCAGAGTTTATGTCCCGGCATTGGAGTTAAATCTACTGAGTCCCACGCCAATATTCCATTGGACTTAACCAATGGAATGGATAGTTTTAACCCACCAGCAGTAAATAACAGACTTTCAAATTCTGTTGTGGCCCACGCAGGAATGACTACTTTTTTAACCGGCACAGAAATTGTTGGTGCAGGTTCTGGCGATACCTCTTCTTTAACGACGGACTTCAGTTCATCTACTTCGGGTAATACCTCTTGCAACAATGAATCAAGATAAACTTTAAGAACATCTTGCTGAGCTGTTTGTGTTTTAAACTCCATCTATAAAACTCTGCTTTGCACAGTAATCGAGTTGAGCAGAGCACGAAATGCTATGACTCCTTTTGCCTCAGGTGTCATAAATGAAAGAGGCTTTCCCGCCTGGCTCGCTTCACGAAACAAAGTGTCGATAGGAATGACTTTTTTCCAAAGATGCTCTGTAAAGTTATCACGTAACACTCTTAATGCTTTGACAGAAGCTCGTGTGCGACGATCAAACATTGTCGGCACTATAATATAGGGTAGAGATTTTTTTCGGGACTGATTAATCATGGTCAATGTACGCTCCATGCGCTCAAGACCTTTGATTGCCAAAAACTCTGTTTGCACAGGAATTAATAATAAATTACACGCCGCTAGTGCGTTGACCATCAATAGCCCCAAAATGGGGGGGCAATCTATTAACAGGTAATCGTAGTCTGACTCAACTTCTTTGATTGTCTGCTGTAAAACCAATCCTTTACCCGGTCGAGTTCCCATCTGCCGTTCCAAAGTTGCCAGTGCTGGCGAGCCACACAAAATATCAATTTGATCAAACGCTGTTTTATTGATTAGCGGTTTGATGTGCGCTTTTTTATCGATAAACAGTGAATAACACCCGCTCTCTACTTCATCCGGCTGGTAGCCTAAATATGCTGTGAGTGACGCATGAGGATCCAGATCGACTAATAAAACCCGCTTTTCCTGCTGAGCTAAAATACCAGCCAATGAGATTGTTGTTGTGGTCTTTCCTACCCCTCCCTTTTGATTGGCAATAGCCCAAACGATCACAATTTATTCCTTAACTTTTCAGTTAAAATTCGCTGAACCCGTTCATCCGCTAATACAACCAATACGATTCGACGATTTTTACTACGCCCCTCGGCAGTATCATTTGAAGCGATCGGACGATATGGACCATAGCCAATGGCGGCCATTCTTGAGGGATTTACCCCGCTTTGTGTTAAAAGTTGAACAACACTCGCAGCACGTGAAGCGGACAGTTCCCAGTTTGATGGAAAAATAATTGTTTTGATTGGAACAGAGTCAGTGAAGCCCTCGACATGAATCGGGTTTTGATAATTTTTCAGTATAGAAGAGAGCGATTTAAGAACTCTTATTGCGGCAGGCTGGAGTGTTGCCATTGCACTTGGAAAAAGAAGGCTGCTTTTTATATCAATTTCAATCCATAGGTCATTACGGGTAATTTCGATATCACCCCGTTCAATAAAGTCACTTAATGTCCCTTCAATAAGGCTTGAAATATCATTTAAGGCTTCGATTCCTTTTTGATGGTCGGACTCTGTTTGGCTCTGTTTAAGGTTTGGAATTTGGGGCAACGATAACAGGCCACTTCCTTGACCTTCACCTATTGCAGAACTGCTGCTTTGCCCTCCTCTGGAAATTTGCCCAACCTGAATCGGGTCCATAGAACGCTTTGGGTCACTGAACGCGGCCGATAACGAATCAGACAACACACGATATTTGCCTTCATTTACTGAAGATACTGCATACATCACTACAAAAAAAGCAAAGAGTAGTGTTATAAAATCAGCATATGAGATCAACCAACGCTCATGATTGACGTGCTCTTCCTCTCTTTTTTTACGTGCCATAACATCCTTGCCCGGCTTTTAATCAAGCTCTGTTTCAAAATTTAATTAAACAACATAGCCTTTTAGTTTAGTTTCAATATTCCTAGGATTTTCCCCTTCAGAAATTGCTACAATGCCATCAATAAGCATTTCCTGAAACTGGGAACGCTGACGAATTAAACTTTTTAATTTATTCGCCATCGGCAGAAATACAAGATTTGCCAACCCTATTCCATAAATTGTTGCAACAAATGCAACAGCAATTCCAGGGCCAAGCTTGGTTGGATCTGCCAAATTATTCATCACATGAATCAACCCCATAACAGCACCAATAATACCAATAGTCGGTGCATACCCTCCACATCCGTCAAACACTTTGGCCGCCTCAATATCCCTGTCTTCTTTAACAGAAAGCTCGACCTCCAGTATATTGCGGATCATTTCAGGCTCACTGCCATCCACAAGCAACTGCAACCCCTTGCGTGCAAATGGATCATCTTCTGATTCGGCTAAAGCCTCAAGCCCCAGAAGGCCCTCTTTCCGTGCAATCATGCTCCACTCAGTCACCTGCTCAATCACCTTGATATGATCAAATTTAGGTGGAAGAAAAATCCATGGTGCAATTTTTAAGGAACGCATAAAAACAGGGATTGGTGATTGAATCATAACGGCTCCAATCGTACCGCCTGATACGATCACAAATGCAGTAAATTGCATCAGAGAATCAGTATGCCCACCCTCCATAATATTGCCACCAATGATGGCTCCAACACCTATAATTAACCCTGCAATGCTGAGAATATCCAAGAGTTAAACCGCCTTGACCAAACGATCTCCAATCTCTGAGAGTGGTATGACCTGATCAACTAATCCTGCCTTTGCTACTGCCATTGGCATTCCATAAACAACACAACTCGCTTCATCTTGAGCCCAAAGAGTTGATGCACCTGCTTTTAATTTACGTGCCCCTTCACAGCCATCTGACCCCATACCTGTCAATAAGATTGCCAGAACTTTTTTTGGAAAAACTTTAGCCAGTGAGGCAAATGTAAAATCAACACAAGGGCGGTATTGCATCGTAGGTAATCCATCCACGATACGTACTATGCCTCTACCATTTACACTCTCAACAACCATCTGCTTTCCACCAGGAGCTAATAATGCTAAACCAGGCTTCAAAGAATCACCATCAACAGCCTCCCTAACCTCAATAGCACAGAGCTGATTTAAACGCTGCGCAAAAGCAGGTGTAAAAGTAGAGGGCATATGTTGCATCAAAAGAATAGGCAAAGGAAAAGTTTCCGGGAGTGCGGTCAGTACTTTTGGCAACGCAGCAGGCCCTCCTGTAGAACTGCCAATGGCAACAATCTGATAATGACCTTGCTTTTTTGTATCAACCTGCCGTGGCTTTATTACCGGTTTTTTTTCAGTCACTCGCTGTTTTCCCAGAACACGTACTCGAGCACGCAGCATTCGATACGCAACCTCTGGTAATGAGTTTTCTTTTTCAAACGTCTTGGATATAAAATCAACTGCACCTGCTTCCAGAGCATCCAGAGTTGATTGAGCGCCTTCGGTCGTATGTGTTGAAAGCATTAAGATGGGTACAGGGTTCACTTTCATGATACGACGAACGGCTTCAATACCATTCATGACTGGCATTTCAACATCCATGGTGACCAGATCAGGTTTTAATGATGTAACAAGTTTTACGGCCTCTTTACCATTGGATGCCTGACCGATCACTTCAATATAGCTGTCTGCATTCAAAATTTCGATAATTCTACGACGAAAAAAACCTGAATCATCAACTACCAAGACACGAACCATGAAGTACCTCCCTACATCGACCGTGCATATGAAGAGGTCAAACCTGGAATATCCAGTATAAGTGAAATACGGCCATCACCTGTAATTGTTGCACCGGCTAACCCGGAAACACCTTGAAGCATAGCACCTAACGGCTTGATAACAACCTCCTCCTGCCCGATTAATTGATCCACCACAAACCCCATATGGCGTGTACCGATATTCACAATAACAACAAACCCTGCGCTTTTATCAATAGGCGAATCATCATAAGGGATGAGCCACTCCCTTAAATAAAAAAGTGGAATTGACTTCCCTCTGACCTGTACCACCAATTTTCCATCAACTACATTTGTTCTGGAAAGGTCAAAATTAAAAATTTCACTCACATTCACGAGTGGCAGTGCAAAGATGTGATCCGCTAACATCACCATCAGGGTCGGCATAATGGCCAAGGTAAGGGGTACCTTGATACTGATTGTGCTGCCTTTTCCTTCTTCAGATTTAATAATAATCGAGCCGTTGAGTTGAGAAATACGTGTTTTTACAACATCCATTCCAACTCCACGACCTGAAATATCCGAAATTTCAGCTTTAGTCGAAAAACCTGGAGCAAAGATCAGGTTATAGCAATCAGTATCATCCAGGCGGGCTGCGGCATCTTCATCCATTATTCCTTTTTCAACGGCCTTTTTGCGCAATACATCGGCATTCATCCCTGCGCCATCATCAGCAATGGAAAGCAGTATATGGTCACCTTCTTGCACCGCAGACAAGTTAATAGTTCCGGTCGCAGGTTTTCCTGCAGCTCTACGAACTTCAGGGGTTTCAATACCATGATCCACTGAATTTCGAACTAAATGCACCAATGGATCGGCCAGTGCTTCAACCAGATTTTTATCAAGATCGGTCTCTTCACCCTCCATTTCCAGCTTGATCTCTTTATTCAGGCTGCGTGCTAAATCGCGTACAACACGAGGGAAACGTCCAAAAACCTTTTTAATGGGCTGCATACGAGTTCGCATGGCTGACATTTGCAGGTCACCTGTGACAACATCCAGACTACTGATTACTTTTGAGAGCTCTTCATCATTACGTGTGCCCTCCAAAGTTTTTAGTCGATTGCGCACTAATACCAACTCACCCACCATATTCATAATTTCATCAAGGCGTTTGGTTGCAACTCGAACCGTTGTCTCCTGTTGTGATCCACTTTTGCCCGAATCATCTTTCCTGGAGGATTTTTCTATTGGGGGCGTAGCATCATTTTTAGCGGGCCTTGCCTCTACAGCCGGCTTTTTTACTGTTTTTTCCGCTGGTTTTTTTGTTGTTAAGCCATGTTTTCCCTTACCATGTATACTGTCAAGCAGTTGTTCAAATTCAGCCTCATCTATATTTTCAGAAGCTGCATTTTCTGTCTTGCCAGAAGATGGTGATTGCACAGGAGTTGTATGCTTTCCCTTACCATGAATTTTGTCTAGTAGATCATCAAACTCTTCATCATTTATTTCATCAGAAGCTGAAGGCGACGGCATACTGTTTTGAGCCTTATTACCTTGCAGGTCATCTAAAAGAGATTCGAATTCATCATCTGTAATTTCATCTGTAGAGGCACCACCATCACTTGTCGCGCCATCCAGCATTGCATCGAACTCAACATCAACCTCATCTGCTGCTTCCTCTTCAGCAATCACTTCGGATACTTCTCCGGCCATTAGTGATTCAAGCTGTGCCAGCAATTCAGGCGGCGCGTCAGAAGGCTCATTACCCGAGGTCAGTTCTTCAAACATGCCATTAACAGCGTCAAGTGACTTTAAAATAACATCCATCAGCAAGGCATCAACCTTGCGCTCACCTTGCCTTAACAGATTAAATATATCTTCAGCATGATGACAAATATTAACCATGGATGTCAGTTCAAGAAAACCTGCTCCGCCTTTTATAGTATGAAATCCACGAAAAACTGCATTGAGAAGCTCATTATCATCAGGAGTCTGCTCTAACTCGACAAGTTGCTCACCCAAGCTCTCCAATATCTCTTGTGCTTCGACAAGAAAGTCTTGAAGTATTTCGTCATCCATATCAATTGCCATATCTAATTCCTTTAGAAACCGAGGCTCGACAATAAGTCATCCACTTCATCTTGCCCATTAACTGCTGTGCTTGACTTCATACTTGGTATCTGAGGGCCTTCAAGTACATTGACATCATTGACTTTTTCATTTTCAACAGATGTAATCCTTGCCCCCGATACTTTAATTAAATTGACTAAACCTTTTTCTACATTATCGACCAGGCTAATAACTTTGCGAATAATCTGACCGGTCAGGTCCTGATAATCCTGAGCCATTAAAATATCATTTAGCTGCTCTTTAAGCTTTCCTGAATCTGTGTATGAGGCATCAAGAAAACCATCAATATCATGAACCAAAGATCTGAATTCATCGGCTGACAGCTCTCTGGATTGAAAACGCTTCCAGCGTAATTTAAGTTGATTCGTGTTTTGAGTCAGGCTGTCACATAAAGGAAGCGCACCTTCGACTGAATTCAAAGTGCGATCTGCCGCCTGCTGAGTCATTGTAATTACGTAATTCAGCCGCTCTTTAGCATCAGGGAACTCCTGTTCGGCCATATTGGCCAAATCAATATCTTGACGAAAACTATTCAGCGTTTCATGGAACTCTCTTGTGAGTTTGCCCAGTTCTTGAAACAGGGTGGTTTCGCGTATGGATGCAAGCTCTTCAAACACCTGAGTGATATCGTCACTATTGCCTGCTTTTATGTGTTCAACAAGTTGCTGGGCTAATTCAAGCTCCTGGCTTGGTGCATCGACCGTCTCTATCATGAGTAAATCCCTTACCTTTGACGTATTGTCTATTGTGTTCGATTAAAATCAAAGCTAAGCACTTGCCTCAATGCGTTCAAAAATTTTATCGATTTTTTCTTTTAATGTGGCCGCTGTAAACGGTTTTACTATATAGCCATTCACACCCGCTTCTGCCGCTGCTACAATCTGTTCTCGCTTGGATTCAGCTGTTACCATTAAAACAGGCAGGGAAGAGAGCTTCTCATCTGCCCTGACCGCTTTGAGCAGATCAATTCCAGGCATACCCGGCATATTCCAGTCGGTCACAAGGAAGTCAAAGTTTCCCGACTGCAACATAGGCAAGCCTGTATTACCATCATCGGCTTCTGCGGTATTATTAAACCCCAGATCACGTAATAGATTTTTAATAATGCGGCGCATCGTTGAAAAATCATCCACGATCAAAATTTTCATATTTTTATCCACATCTACCTCCGTTTTCGTGTAGAAAGTATTAGCTGAATCTATTACTTGTATATCCGGCCGTTTATTAAATCTCTTTATCTTTACGCCAGGAACTCATTCTGGCTTGCAATCTAATCAGCGCTTGACTATGTATCTGGCTGACACGTGACTCACTCACACCCAGTACCGATCCAATTTCACGCAAATTCAACTCTTCATCGTAATAAAGTGTAATGACCATACTTTCACGCTCAGGCAGTCCGGCAATCGCTTTGGCTAATGAACGCTTGAAATCAGCTTTTTGAATATTTTCCTGTGGCCCAGGCAAATGGTCAGATAGACCAATCGACACACCATCCCCCTCGTTCGTCATATCATCAAAACTTAAAACACGATAGCCACTGGCATCTTGCAACATCTTGTGATATTCGTTTAGAGTAATTTCAAGCTCTTCTGCAACTTCATGATCGCGTGCGTCACGTCCTGTTCTGTTTTCAATTTCACGAATAACAGTAGCTAACTTTCGTGCTTTACGATGGACAGAGCGAGGTGCCCAATCTGCTTTTCTGATTTCATCCAGCATTGCACCACGAACACGAATACCCGCATACGTTTCAAAACTGGCACCCTGGTTGGCATCGTAATTACGTGCAGCTTCCAGCAGACCAATCATTCCTGCCTGTATCAAATCATCTGCTTGCACACTTGGGGGCAGCCGGCTCATCAAGTGATAAGCAATGCGTTTCACTAATGGTACATGCTTGATTACAGTGTTATTTAGTGTGCTCTCTTTCGTCGGTGTTGAGACTTTCATTGCAGCTCCATTCATTACTCCCCTCTCCCTTCTTTCGATTTTCCAGCTTGAATTAAACGCTCAACAAAAAATTCAAGATGTCCCCTGGCAACTGTAGGCATTGCCCACTTATCGGCCTTTTTAGCTAAACTTTTAAATGCAAGTGTCGCTTTACTGCGCGGATAAGCTTCCACAACCGCACGCTGTTTGCGTACTGCTTTGCGTAAACTTTCGTCATATGGAACAACACCCATAAAATCCAATGTCACCTCCAGATAGTCATTCGTTACTTTTACAAGCTTGTTATACAGCTTCCTTCCCTCTTCAACATTTGGCACCATACTGCTCAGCACTCGAAAACGCTGAAGACTATGCTTTGTATTCAGTAGCTTTATCATGGCATAGGCATCTGTCATTGACGCAGGTTCGTCACAAACCACTACCACGACTTCATGAGCAGCACGACTAAACGACACAACGCTGTCAGAAATACCCGCAGCAGTATCGATCAATAAAACATCAACCTTCATGCTAAGCTCACTAAATGATCGAATAATTCCCGCGTGCTCCATAGGGTTCATTTCGACCATTTGCTGAATACCCGAGGATGCCGGGATAATTTGCAATCCCATCGGACCTTCCACAATCACATCTTCCAGTGAACATTCACCACTCATAACGTGAGAGAGATTATGTGTAGGTCTGATTCCTAACAAAACATCAATATTTGCCAATCCAAGATCAGCATCCATCAATAAAACCTTTTTCCCTATCGAAATCATGGAGAGCGCAAGATTGACAGATACATTTGTTTTACCAACTCCTCCTTTACCACTGGTGATAGCAATCACCTGAACAGGGCGAGACTCAGTCATGCTACGTAAACCCGCCGCTTGATCCAAAGCACCTTCAAACATGTGCAGCGATCCCTCCATTATTTAAAATTGTTAGCCCTGGCGCTTCCTCTTCAAGAATACGTCCTGCTTGCTGCATTATTGATACGGCCTGATTTATTAAATTATGTGCACGTGCCACACTCAAATCCTCTGGAACGCGCTGCCCATCACTGATATATGCAATCGGCAGATTATGCTCAATCGCTTCACTCAATGCTGCTCCCAGACTTGTAGCTTCATCAAGCTTCGTTAATATGCAGCCATCAAGCTTTGCTGACTTAAAAGCGTCCATTGTTTCATGCAAACAAGATAACCTTGTCGTGGTTGATAATACAAGATATGTAGTAATACTCACCTTGCTTTTTAGTAGTGAAAATTGCTGGTTTAAACGTAAGTCTCGCTGGCTCATTCCAGCGGTATCTATTAATACTAAAGACTTGTCACTAAATTCTTCCAAGGCTTGGCACAGTTCATTGTGGCCTTTTGGAAAGCGTACCGGCATATCGAGTATCCGGCTATAACTTCTGAGCTGTTCATGAGCCCCTATTCGATAATTATCCATAGAGATCAATGCAACGTGACGAGCACCGTAGCGAAGTGCATAACGCGCTGCTAGTTTAGCGATTGTGGTTGTTTTTCCGACCCCTGTCGGACCTACCATCGCAACAACACCTCCTCCACTGATAATGGCATCGTCATTAAGTGGCAACCAACTGGAAAGTTTTGATAGAGAGGCAAGCCATAATTTCTCAAAATCCTCGATATCAGAAACTTCATTTAATAACCGCTGACATATCGAGGTACTCAAACCCAGCTTTGTAAGCTGCTGCAATAGCTTTACGCGTTGTGGATAACGTTGAATCATCTCTCCCCAGGCAAAACCTGAAAGTTGATTTTCAACCAGGCTACGCAGTGATTTTAACTCTTGGCGCATTTCTATAAAAACCGGATCCTGAGTCCAGACAACCTGGGACTTGGATGACCCTTTTGCTTCAGGTGTCTCAGAAAGTCGTTTACTGGTTTCAGATCTTGGTGTTACAGGTATTGATTTCGATTTTTTCTCTGTTTTTATGCCACCAGAACTTTTCTTGTTTACCAGAGGTTTTGCATAAGTTACATTTTCAGTTTCTGTGTTTAAAGCTGGAGCAGTGGGTTCTGCTCTTTTGTGTACCGGCTTTTTTACAGGCTCTGGAATTGTTTCATTCAATAGTGATTCGTCATAATCTGCGGCGGCCATAATTTCGACCCCGCCCTGAACATTTTTGTTAGACAGAATAATCGCATCTTCACCTAATTCGTCACGCACTAACGCAATGGCTTCCCGCACATTAGGTGCAAAGTAACGCTTGATTTTCATAGATTACGATCCATGCTAATTATTACCAATGACAACCACGACTTTAATTTTTATATCCTCAGGAAGCTCATTAAATGCCAGAACATGCAATGAAGAGATTCCATGACGAATAAATTTTGCAAGCGATGCCCTAAGAGGTGCTGCAACAACCAATACCGCTGGTTCTCCAACAATCTCCTGTTGTTCAACCGCCTTCATGAGAGACTGCTGTATACGTTCTGCAATCCCGGGCTCTAGTCCAATACCTGCACCACCCGATGCCTGTATTGACTCGAGCAAGATGTGTTCCAGTTGAGGGTCTAATGTAATAATTGGAAGTTCATCCGATAAGCCGTTGATATTTTGGATAATAGATCGCCCCAGTGACACCCGAACCATACTGGTGAGCATGACAGAATCCTGACTACTGGGCGCATATTCCGCCAAAGTCTCGACAATAGTTTGAATATCACGAATACTCACATTCTCTTCCAGCAGGTTTTGTAACACCTTGAGCACAACCCCCAGCGGTAGAAGGTCAGGCACCAGTGCCTCAACCAGCCTGGGTGCTTTTTTCGCCAATGTATCCAGTAAGTGCTGAGCTTCCTCACGTCCCAACAAGCGATGGGCATGGCGTGCCAGAATATGGCTCAAATGTGTTGCAATCACTGTGCTGGCATCAACAACGGTGTAACCCTGAGTCTGTGCAATATCACGCTGTGATGTATCAATCCAGTAGGCCTCCAGACCAAATGCGGGATCTATTGTGGCAATGCCATTCAACCCCCCTGAAACCTGCCCTGGATTAATCGCCATATCCTGCTCTGGATGGACTTCAGCTTCACCCGCAATCACACCTTTTAAAATAATCCGGTAACCATTGGGAGGAAGATTTAAATTATCTTTAATATGAACAGGGTGCATCAAAAACCCAAGCTCCCCAGTCAATTTTTTGCGCACCCCCTTAATGCGCGACATCAATTGCCCCCCCTGCTTTTTGTCAACCATAGGGATCAGACGGTAACCGACTTCAAGGCCGACAATATCAACCGGTGTCACATCATCCCAACTGAGTTCCTTGTTATCATCAGGTGCCGCATTCGCCTTTATAGCTGAGTCCGTACCTGATGCAGCTGGAGAATCTGTTTTTGCAGAGAGTGACTTTTCAGGTTTCCTGCCACCCTCTTTTGAACCATAGTATGCACCGCCAATGCACAGAGCTGACAACCCTAGAAAAACGAAATTAGGCATGCCGGGAATAATTCCAACCAGACCTAAAATCCCTCCTGTCACATAGAGCACTCGTGGTTCACTAAACAGATGAGATAAAATTTGCCCTCCCATATCTTTAGCATTTGAAACACGAGTCACCATAATGGCAGAAGCCGTTGACAAAACCAGAGATGGAATTTGCGCTACCAAACCATCACCAATCGTCAATAGTGTATAGTTATGCACGGCATCACCGAAAGACATACCATGTTGCGCCATACCAATACCCAGACCACCGAATATATTAATAAACAAAATTAAAATTCCGGCAATCGCATCACCACGAACAAATTTGCTGGCACCATCCATGGAGCCGTAAAAATCAGCCTCCCGAACAACTTCTGAACGGCGCTTTTTAGCTTCCTCCTGATCAATCACCCCCGCATTCAGATCCGCATCAATCGCCATCTGCTTGCCGGGCATCGCATCAAGTGTAAAACGGGCACTCACTTCAGAGATACGCCCCGCACCTTTGGTAACTACAATAAAGTTGATTAGAACCAATATGGAAAAAACCACCAGTCCCACTACATAGTTTCCACCGACTACAAAGTTTCCGAATGAATTGATCACCTCACCTGCAGCTTCGGGGCCATTATGGCCCTCAAGCAAAATGACTCGTGTAGAAGCCACATTCAGTGCGAGGCGCATTAAAGTGGCCAATAATAAAACCGTTGGGAATGAAGAAAAATGCAATGGCAGTTGTGCATAAACACAAGCCAGAAGCACAACTAAAGAGAGCGCAATATTAAAAGTAAACAGAATATCCAGCCCAATTGGCGGCAATGGTACAACCATCATCGCAAGCAGCGCCGTTATCATTATGGGAGCACCCAATCCAGAGCGCCCTACATTTTTTAAACCTTCAAAGACATCTGATCCAGCAGCCATAAAAATTCATCCATAAAAATCATGTAAAAAAATCTATCGTTTTAAATCATCCGGTATCGAAATACCTTCTTTCATCTTTTGGGGTTCACTGTTATATGAACGACTGTTTTTCTTTAATTGATAAACGTAAGCCAGCACCTGCGCAACTGCTTTATAAAGCCCTGCTGGAATCTCGGAATTCAGATCAGTGTGATAATAGATAGAACGTGCCAGCATCGGTGACTCCACTAACGGAATCTCATTTTTAATTGCAATAGCACGAATGTGCATCGCAATCAGATCCGCTCCCTTGGCGACAACGATTGGAGCACCGCCAATATCTTTGTCATAACAGAGCGCGACCGAATAGTGAGTCGGGTTAGTGATAATGACATCAGCTTTAGGTACATCACCCATCATTCGGCCCTGCGCCATCTCCTGTTGAACCTGACGAATGTGCTGTTTGACTTCAGGTTTACCTTCCGTCTCTTTAAGCTCATCTTTAACTTCTTGCAACGTCATCTTTAATTGACGTTGGTGATTCCAGATCTGAAATGGCACATCAATTCCGGCAACAACTAATAATGATGCACTGACTAATAAAAAGGTCAGTACAAGTAAATCGCCGGTATGCACCAATGAATCAATGACCGTTTGATACCCCAACCCAAAAACAATATCCCGCATACTCCAGATAAGAATAATGGCAACGGCAAAAACCAAAAAGAACTTGGCCAGTGCTTTAAACAGCTCCATACCCCCTTGAGGGCCAAAAATACGTTTAATCCCTTTCAGCGGATTAATCTTTTCGATTTTGAATCCAAGTGAGGCAAAAGAGATTCCCCCCAGTAAAACAGGTGCAAAAAGAGCCACGACAAACAACACACCAAACAACGGAGCAAGCATTAAAAGCCCATCATAAGTCGCTTCAACAAACTTGATCGGCGCAGCCTTATCGCTAAAAATAACTTCCCGCTCTATGATCAGACCTTTTTTCAGAACGCTCATCAAATCCTGAATCATTTGACTACCAAAAAAGAGTAACCCACCAGCAGCAGCCATCATCATCAAGAACGTTGTGAGCTCCCGAGAGCGAGCTATCTGCCCCTTCTCTTTTGACTGTTTCAGCTTTTTTTCGCTGGGTTTTTCGCTTTTTTCCTGCCCGCTATCGCTCTCTGCCATCGTGCTCTATAACCCCACAATCCGTTTTATGACCAGAAAACCATTTTCAAGCAATCGTTCAAATTGAGGGTAAAAGCTGGAAAGCGATAAAATAATAATCATGAACCCTAAAATTAAGGTAATCGGAAAACCGATGGCAAAAATGTTCAATTGCGGTGCAGTACGTGCCAATACGGCAAAAGCGACATTCACCATAAAGAGCGCAGCAATTGCGGGAATTGCAATCATAATTGCCCCAAAAAACATCCAGCTGCCCCACATCAACATATCCCAAAAATGGCTAATGGGTATGCCCTGCAATGTCACGGGCATTGATTCAAAGCTGTTAACCAACACTTCAATCAAGATAAGGTGACCATTGAGTGTCACAAAAATCAGCGTACCTAATATGATATAAACCTGACCTACAACAGGCACTGAAACACCATTTTGAGGATCGACCATCTGGGCAAAACCCAACCCCATCAATTGGCCAATCACCTGCCCTCCCAGCTCCAGCGCTGTAAAAGCAATTCGAAGAGCGAAGCCCATCATCAAGCCGATCAACAATTGATTAAAGGTAATCATGATGCCTTCCGGCCCCAATGGGTCAATAATAGGCATGGGTGGTGTGAGCGGAGCGATTGTGATTGTCAGCACTATGGCTACAACAATGCGAATACGCTTTGAGATCATTTTTCCTGAAAATACAGGAGCAATCATTAACATGCCACCAATGCGAACAAAAGGCCAAAAGTAGCCACCAAGGAATGAAATGATTTCAGTGGCTTGAAAATGCATCATCCATACGCCTTGTAAAAATCAAAGTCCGATCATGGTTGGAATCGCTTCATACAAACGCTGTGTGTAGGTGGTTAATAGCTGTAACATCCAGGGCCCTGCCATCAACAATGCTGCGAATGTAATCATTAGTTTGGGGATAAAGCTCAATGTGGCCTCACTGATCTGTGTGGCGGCCTGGAATGTACTGATTAATAAACCAATGGCCAAAGCAGGAACCAGCAATATCGAGATCAGAGCTAACGTGACTTCCAGCGCTTGCCTGCCTATGGTTAATACAAATTCGGGGGTCATTACATTCTCCCTTTTATATAAATTCAAGTATAAAAACTTGCTGCCAACGTACCCATAATGAGCGCCCAACCATCGACTAAAACAAACAGCATAATTTTAAATGGCAACGAAATAATCATTGGCGAAAGCATCATCATGCCCATAGCCATGAGCACACTGGCTACCACGAGATCAATAATTAAAAACGGAATAAAGATTAAAAAACCAATTTGAAACGCTGTTTTTAGTTCACTGGTAATAAATGCAGGCATCAACAATGAAAAAGGTACATCTTCGGGTGACTTGATATCTGTTCGACCTGAAATATTGGCAAACATGTTGATATCGGTATCACGGGTCTGAGCCATCATGAATTCGCGCATAGGCTCTCGTGATTTTTCAAAAGCATCCTTTGGCCCAATCTCGTTTTCCAGATAAGGCGCAATACCATCTTGATACACCTTGTCAAAAACAGGCTCCATGATAAAAAACGTCAAAAACAGTGCCAACGCGATCAATATTTGTGTTGTCGGTGTCTGCATCGTGCCCAGTGCCTGACGCAAGATAGAAAGCACAATAATAATTCGGGCGAATGAGGTCATCATCAACAATGCAGCAGGCAAAAATGCAAATGCCGTCATCATGGCTAGTGCCTGAATGCTCAACGTATACGTTTGCCCACCAGAGGGGTCTGTTGATACAGACACAGTAGGCAGCCCGGGCTCAGCCAGTGCTGTGACTGGAATCAGTAAAATTACAAAAAGCAACATTAACTGTTTCATGATTTTTTCGGACTCTGTTTTTTCATAGCCACCGCCAATCGTTCCATAAAAGACGGTACCTCTGCGCCTGATTTTTGTGTCTGTATAGGCTCTTCCAGTTCATACAATGTACGAATACTGCCCTGAGTCACACCGACCAACAGCTGTTTTTCTCCCACCTGTAACAGCACAATTCGCTCACGCTGCCCTGTTGACAGACTGGCCAGCATTTTTAACTCATGATGAGGAATGCTTTGAAACTGGCCAAAACGCTTGAATATCCAGGCTGCGACTAAAATCAAAACCAATATTAAAAACAGACTCAGCACTACACTAATCATATTTTCTGTACTGACAGGGCTTTGTAATGCACCACCTATTGGCTGCTCACCAGCAGCCAATAAAAATGAAGGTAAAAAAACAGAGATCATCGAAATGATTAAAACCAATTCTTTTTTGTAATGATTCATATTAATGCCCTTCTATTTAAGGTTTTTTACTCGTTCAGATGCACTCACAACATCTGTTAACCGAATACCAAACTTTTCATTGACCACTACAACCTCACCGTGAGCAACCAGTGTATTATTAACCAGCACATCCATCGGCTCACCTGCCAGACGATCTAATTCAACCACTGAGCCTTGATTGAGTTGAAGCAAATTTCTGATACTGATTTTTGTGCGCCCAAGCTCCATAGCAATCGTGACAGGAATATCCAGAATCATATCCAGATTTCCATCACCAACAACCGAACTCTCATCTTGCAAGGTGGGAAAGTCTGCTGTTGGTGGTGCTTCAGGCGCTGGCTCAGATGCAGCTGTCTCATCACTGTTTACAGCATCGACTTCACTGTCACCTGACTCCTCTAATGCAGCAGCCCACTCATCGGCAAGTGCTTGATCATCCTGGCTCTCATCGCTCATTTGGCCACTCCTGAATCAATCTCTTCTCGTTTAATTTTTCCTGAAATTTTAAATGCAATATTACCCCGTGATACTCCAAATGAGCCGTTAAAAATTGGAACACCTTCAACATTCATACGGATTTCATCCTCCAGATCAATTGGAATAATATCTCCAGCTTTCATATTCATCACATCACGTAACGTGATCTCTGTTTCAACCAATGTCGAACTCATACTGACCAAAGCCGTATTAATTTCACTGCGCAGAGCATTTGACCAACGTTCATCTGTTTCAACACGGTCACTTTGAATGCCTGCATCTAATAGTTCACGAATCGGTTCCAGCATCGCGTATGGAATAACCGCATGAAACGAACCACTTCCCCCATCCAGTTCAATATTAAAAGAGCTGACCACCACCACCTCGCTGGGGCTGACAATATTGGCAAAATGCGGATTCACTTCAGAGCTTAAATATTCGTACTTCAATGGCATAACCGCTTCCCATGCTTCACTCATATCTGCAAAAATTCGCTTCAATACAATCTGGATAACGCGTTGTTCCGTCATCGTAAATTCACGACCTTCGATCTTTGCGTGGCGGCCATCTCCTCCAAAAAAATTATCTACAATGATAAAAACGAGCTTGGGATCCAGAATAAACAGCATCGTTCCACGCAATGGATCAGCCTTAACCAAATTCAAATTAGTGGGCACAAACAGGCTATGCACATACTCTGCAAACTTGAGCATCTGTACTCCTTCAACCGAAATTTCTGCCGTGCGCCGTAACATATTAAAAAGACTGATTCGAAAGTAACGTGAAAAGCGTTCGTTGATCATCTCCAGAGTAGGCATTCGACCGCGTACAATGCGATCCTGACTATTGAAGTCATACGCCAGGGCACCTCCTTCCTCACCGGGCTCAAACTCTTCGGTCTCTACATCGCCGCTGGATACACCGTGCAATAACGCATCAATTTCATCCTGGGATAGCAGATCATTCGCTGACATAGTGATTTACTGAACAACAAACCCGGTAAAGAAAACATCATCAATACCCTCAGAACCAGACTTCTCTTTCAATATGCCTTGTATCTCTTTTAATACTTTATTACGCAGCCTTTCTTTACCTTTCCGGGTATTCACCTCTTCATCGCTGATACTGCTAAATAAAATCCCTAAATTATTCCGTATCACAGGATTATGTGTTTTCACATTTTCGATCGCTTCCGGATCAGTAGAGACCACTTCTATAGCAATCTGTATAAATCGGGAGCGTTTATTCAATGTGATATTAGAGACAAAGGCAGGTTCAAGCTTAAAATAGATAGAAGCATGACTCTCTTCATGTGCTTGTGCCTCTTTCTGCTGGGTTTCATCCCCACCAATCTTAACGATACCTGTCATAAAAAGAGCACCAATACCGCCCAGAATAAGTACGATCAATGCGATCAGAATAATGACAAGCATATTCCCGCCTTTCTTCTTTTCTCCTTCACCTTCTTCAGATACCTCAGTCTCTTCTTCAGCCATATTATTTACTCCCTGAACTATTTACCAAATGATATAAAACAGAGACAGAGCAAAAGCCATGCCAGTTTTTTTATGCTTTACTCTTTTGGCTATAAACTTGCCACATCATCAAAACAGTATGAATCAGGCACTGGAAAAATTTGCCACCTGACAAAAAAATGACCTCCCCTGGAAGTATGGGTTGCCAGAAAAATGACGGTTCGATAAAGGGAGTATCTGGGCAAAAAGGGCTTGCCCAGATTTTTTAGATAAGTAACCAGGGGTGATTACGAAATAACTTAAAGTTTTTTTATGATTTTCTTTCCAAGGTTAATACCAGGAATCTCTATCGTGTAGTGTGTCACATAGGAAATACAAATCGATACGGCCAAAACCAGCAAAAAAGCGAATAGAAAACCGGCATCACCATTCAGAATAAAGCCATTTGAAAACAGCTCTTGCATCACAAGTAGCACCCCGAAATGTACTAAATATATGCTAAAACTTAACTTGCCTATCAAAATAGTAACCCAATTAACCAGGAGCTTTTGTGGTGAATAATGAAGAGATAGTGCAAAAATCAAAAAAGCAATGCCATATAAAAAGTGCCTTGGTAATAAATTCTTAAAAGTACTTGAAGATAAAAATGCAAAAAATAAAAACAGAGATACAAACAGAAGGAACAGAGCCGTTCTATTATCATTCTGAGGGTATTTTTTAATAATATGGTAGAGCAATATACCTAACAGAAAGATTGGAAGCTGAGAAAAAAACCAATAAAGAGTAAAGCCATTGAGCACATATTGATGACCACCGGCATATTGTGACGAAAACAGATAGACCACTATGATTGATAACAGTTTAGATAAAAGCAATGAGAAAAATAGAGCAGCCAGCGTCAATTTAATATTTTTCAACTTTAAAAAAAGATAGGGAACCATTACATAAAATGTCATCTCAACAGCGATTGACCAACCCCCAGGCACGATAGCGTTAACTGTTTCCGGATGCCAGCCATGTAGAAAAAGTGCTGTTAAAGGGATATACCACCATTCAACTCCATTTGGAGACCAGTAGTGAGCAGTCATACCGTTCCAAACTGAAAAAACGATGATTGCCAAATAGAACAGGGGTGCAATTCTAAAAAAACGTCTGATAAAAAAACTAAGAAGAGGCCGCTCTTCCTGCTCTCTTCGTGCTCCCATGGAAAGAAACAGTGTTAACGCACTTGCGAGGAAAAAAAGCTGTACACCCCGAGCGCCTTCATCGGCTATTCTATTAAGGATTTCAGATGTTGGAGCTACCCAGTGAGAGGTATGGACAAGTACGACTCCTAAAATTGCAAAGCCTCTAAGCGCATCAATATAGTCATACTTCTTGATCGAAATATTTTTCACTCATTTTCCTTGTCTATCATTCTTAAAAATCCTTCTTCATCCAATACTTCTACACCAAGCGCCTCTGCTTTATCAAGCTTTGATCCCGCTTTTTCTCCAGCAACCAGATAATCTGTTTTTTTAGAGACGCTGCCACTGACTTTAGCCCCTAATTTTTGAAGTAACTCCTTAGCTTCCTGCCTGCTTAAAGTGCTGAGAGTTCCGGTCACTACAAAAGTTTTTCCTGCAAGTGGTTTGCAGTCAATATCAGAGACTTCAATATCAGGCCAGTTCACACCGGACTCAAGCAAACGGTCAATTACTTCAATATTATGAGACTGATGAAAAAAAGTGATGATATGCGCGGCAACGACAGTGCCAATATCGGGCACCTCTTGCAACTCTTCTCTCGACGCTTGTTTAATCTTGTCCAGTGTCCCATAAAAATTAGCCAGGTTATGAGCAGTCGTTTCGCCGACTTCTCGAATACCCAGTGCGAACAAAAATCGAGGTAAAGTTGTATTTTTGCTTTTTTCTAATGCCGCAATCAGGTTATCGGCAGATTTTTCCGCCATACGTTCCAGCTTTGAAAGTTGTGAAGCAGTTAATGTATAAAGCCCTGATACATCACTAAGCAGTCCGTTTTCAACCAATTGCTCAACGAGCTTATCTCCCAACCCCGCAATATCCATCGCCCGACGTGAAGCAAAGTGTTTAATCGCTTCAATACTCTGTTGTGGACAAAACAGCCCTCCACTACAGCGTGAAATTGTTTCACCTTCACCTCGCTCAACATCAGAGCCACAAACAGGACAGTGTACAGGCATTTTAAATGGTGCATTATCATGCCGGCGTTTTGACAACACCACGCTGGCCACTTCAGGAATCACATCGCCCGCACGACGTACAACCACATAATCCCCTACTCGAACATCTTTACGCTGCGCTTCATCTTCGTTATGAAGCGTTGCATTCGTGACAGTCACGCCACCAACAAAAACGGGCTCCAGACGTGCTACCGGTGTGAGTGCTCCGGTACGCCCGACTTGAACATCAATTGCCAACACACGAGTCACCTCCTCTTGTGGTGGAAATTTACGGGCGATTGCAAAACGCGGTGCACGTGAAACAAAACCCAGGTCTGCTTGAAGGTCAAGTCTGTTAACTTTATAAACGATCCCGTCAATTTCATACGGCAGTTGATTACGCCGGTCCACCAACGCTTTGTAATATTCATGGCAACCTTTCACACCCTTTACAACCTCCAGGTCAGGTTGAACCGGAAAACCCCACTCGCGTAAATGCTCCATCATTTCTGAATGAAGCTTTGGAAATACCATGCTTTCAATATATCCCCAGCCATAGCAATAAAACTTCAAAGGGCGCGTTGCAGTAACTTTTGAGTCCAGTTGGCGCAAGCTTCCCGCAGCGGCATTACGCGGATTCACAAAAGCTTTTTCACCCTTTTCAAGTTGTCTGTAATTGAGCTTTTCAAAACCATCTTTAGGCATAAAAACTTCACCACGTACTTCTAAAATTGCGGGGTAATCCTCTCCTTGTAACTTAAGTGGTATGGATTGAATTGTGCGAACATTTTGTGTGACATCTTCACCTGATGAGCCATCTCCTCGTGTTGCAGCACGTATTAATACGCCATTTTCGTACAGCAAACTGATCGCCAAACCATCTAACTTAGGTTCGGCTACATAATCAATTGTATCCACATCAAGTGTTTCACAAAGT
The DNA here is from genome assembly GCA_015490755.1 of Gammaproteobacteria bacterium. Classification (GTDB taxonomy): domain Bacteria; phylum Pseudomonadota; class Gammaproteobacteria; order JAADGQ01; family JAADGQ01; genus S141-38. The sequence goes on along the minus strand of WFXF01000015.1, from coordinate 16,354 downwards.
CGATGGTTAAACTCCTGGAACTCTTCATCAGAAAAAACATTATTTAGAGAGAGCATGGGAACACGATGCTTTACCTCTCCAAACTCTGGAAGTGGCTCACCCCCGACACGCTGAGTAGGAGAGTCGATAGTGATCAATTCAGGGTTTAACTGTTCAAGATTGATCAGTTCAGTTAACAGGTGGTCATATTGTGCATCGGAAATTTCCGGATCATCGAGCACATAGTAGCGATGGTTATGGTAATTAATCTCTTTGCGTAATTGTTCTATCTGTTTTTTTTTAGGTATTGGTCTCTTTACTGAATCTGTCATAATGGTTAGATAATATCGTAGAATAGTTGCTATCTTATCAAGCTTTCACTCTCAACTTGTCTATATTTTGGCTTGGAAAAAAATAATATGTCACAACCAACTTTTATAATCGACCACTTAGGGATATGTAAATTCTCCAATCCTATTAGTGAACAACAAGAGATCGCTTATCAAACGGATGATAAACGGTTACCTTTGATTGCAACTCAGTGTCAAAATATCAAAAATATCGGAACAGAAACCCTTGAATTGGCTGGCCCTCGTGAAAAACTCTTTTTTCAGCCAGAGCATGTTCGCGCCGCGATTGTGACATGTGGTGGATTGTGCCCTGGATTCAATGCCGTAATTCGTGAATTAGTGATGCAACTTTGGCATGTCTATAAGTGTGAGGACACCATTGGTATTCGTTACGGCTACCAGGGATTGGCTAAAGAAGGTGCAATGGAACCTATGAAACTCACCCCTGATATCGTTTCTGGAATTAAAGCATTGGGGGGAACGATGCTAGGCTCCTCGCGTGGTACGCCATCCAGCTCAGAAATTGTCGATTCTCTGGAGAGGTTGGGTATCAATATGCTCTTTGTTATTGGCGGTGATGGCACTATGCGTGGAGGAAATGCCATCTGGAGGGAGGTCAAACGACGCAAAAAATTAATTTCAGTCATCGGCATTCCCAAAACTATCGACAATGATATTCCATTTGTGCGCCGTACATTTGGTTTTTCTACTGCAGTAGAAAAAGCCTCTGATGTAATTAATGCGGCAGAAATTGAAGCTAAAGGCATGCCTCATGGGGTGGGTCTGGTTAAACTTATGGGGCGCGATGCAGGCTTTATTGCAGCAACTGCCAGTGTTGCTTCGGGTAATGCCAACCTTTGTTTGATCCCGGAGCTACCCTTCGAATTAAAAGGTAAAAGCGGCATACTTGATCTGATTGAGAAGCGACTGAGAGTCAAAGACCATGCTGTCATTGTCATTGCTGAAGGTGCCGGGCAAAACTTTGTTTCCCAAACGGTGAATGGAACAGATGCGTCTGGAAACCCCAAGCTGGGTGATATTGGTAGTTTTCTCAAAAAAGAGATCAAGCAGCATCTGACCAACTGTGGCATCCCGGTATCAATGAAATATTTTGATCCCAGTTACTTGATTCGTGCAACAGGTCCCAATGCCTCAGATCAACTTTATTGTGGCCGTCTGGCTCGTGCAGCTACTCACGCTGCCATGGCTGGAAAAACAGGAATGTTGATCGGGCATTGGTATGACATGCTCACCCACATTCCATTTCGTGCATTAGAAAACCAGAGCCGAAGAATCAATATTGATGGAGAGCTATGGTTCAGTGTACGAGAGAATACAGGACAACCACAGTATCTATACTAATTTGGCTTGCGCTTAATAACTAATACTAACGCCATAACGCCCTTCAACAACAAAAGCAGATAGATTAATTTTATTTTCACTTTCAGTAAAATAATAACTACTTGCCATACCAATCAGCGCCCCAGCCAGCACATCATCCAGATAATGTTTATCCACAGCGATTCGACTATAACCAGTATAAGTCGCGCCCAAATAAGCAGGAAAACCATATCTCCAGCCATAGCGCTTTTGAATAAACGATGCGCCCTGAAAAGCAACGGAAGCATGCCCCGATGGAAAAGAGTCACAACATTCACCATCAGGGCGTGTTTTGTTGATAACCTGTTTGAGTGCCAGTGTGATTGCCATATTAGTGGAAAATCCTTTTATAAACTGCCGAGTGCCTTCCTTGTCATCGTAGAAATAGCTCATACCCGCAGCGCTCGCCGGGATCAATACAAACAGCGCATCCCCGATTCGTTCAGTATTGGCAAAAAGTGTAGCGGGCATTGTTAAAAGCAGAGCCAATATCAGAGATATGGAATTTATGCATTGTTTACCACGTATGGAGCCGTATTTTATAAATAACATGCGCTTAAAATGCTAATGCTGCATTCAAAGTGGCACTTGGACGCATCACATTCGAGGCCACTTGTGCATTGGGGTGATAGTAGCCTTGTAGATCCACAGTTTCTCCTTGTGCGCTGTTTAACTCATCAACAATTTTTTCTTCATTCCCGGTGAGTGTTTCAGCCAGTGATTTAAAGCGCATACCAAGTTCAGCAAGTGTTGTTTGTGCAGCCAAAGCCTCCGCCCAATACATAGCCAGATAAAAATGACTGCCACGATTATCCAGTTCACCCACTTTGCTTGATGGAGATTTATTGTTATCCAGAAAGCGGCTCGTGGCTTCATCCAGAGTATCAGCCAATATTTGCGCTTTAGGATTGTTAAAATTAACAGCCAGATGTTCAAGAGAAGCTGCCAGCGCCAAAAACTCACCGAGAGAGTCCCAACGCAGATGATTCTCCGAAAGCAGTTGCTGTACAAGCTTGGGTGCAGAGCCACCCGCACCCGTTTCAAACAACCCGCCACCGTTCATTAATGGTACAATCGAGAGCATTTTGGCTGAAGTTCCCAGCTCCAGAATAGGAAACAGATCAGTTAGATAGTCACGCAAGACGTTACCTGTAACTGAAATAACATCTTTGCCCTCTTTGATCATTTCAAGGCTGAAACGAGTAGCCTCCCGAGGCGACATGATTTTAATATCCAGCCCTCTGGTATCATGGTCTGCTAAATACCGATTAACCTTTTTGATAACTTCTGAATCATGCGCTCTATTTTCATCAAGCCAGAAGATTGCCGGGGTATTGCTTGCGCGAGCACGATTGACAGCTAATTTAACCCAGTCCTGAATCGGCGCATCTTTTACTTGGCACATGCGAAAAATATCACCTTCTGAAACAGCTTGCTCCATTAAAACATTATCGTGACGATCAATAATGCGAACAACACCCTCACCCCTCATCTGAAATGTTTTATCATGAGAGCCATACTCTTCTGCCTTTTGAGCCATTAATCCTACATTCGGTACCGAGCCCATCGTCGTCGGGTCAAATGCACCATGCTCTTTACAGAAGCTGATGGTCTCTTGATAAATACTGGCATAACAGCGATCAGGAATCACTGCCATCGTATCTTGTTGCTTTCCATCCCTATTCCACATTTTTCCAGAGCCACGAATCATCGCCGGCATTGAAGCATCGACAATCACATCACTCGGAACATGCAGGTTAGTAATACCTTGATCGGAATCAACCATAGCGATATCTGCCTGTGCTTCCATTACAGCATTCAAATCGTCCTCAATTTCAGCTTGTTTATCTGTGGGTAAAGATTTAATTTTGCTGTATACATCACCCAAACCATTATTAGGATTGACCCCCAGCTCTGCAAAGGTATCTGCGTGTTTATTAAACACTTCTTCAAAAAAAGCTGTCACAGCGGCACCAAAGATAATCGGGTCAGACACCTTCATCATTGTTGCTTTCATGTGCAATGAAAATAAAATACCTTGATCTTTGGCTTCAGAGATCGCTGTTTTCAAAAATGCATGCAGAGCTTTCATGCTCATCACCGCGCTATCAATGATTTCACCCGAAAGTAATGGTGAGAAAGCTTTCAACTCTTTGACTGAACCATCTTTGCCTACAAATTCAATCTTATATTCTGTCGCTTCAGGCAGAGTTAAAGATTTTTCAGAACCATAAAAATCACCTTCTGACATATGAGCAACACAGGATTTGGAGTCCGCAGACCATACACCCATTGAATGAGGATTTTTCTTAGCATAATTTTTAACCGATACAGGAGCACGACGGTCTGAATTACCTTCACGCAATACGGGGTTTACAGCACTGCCAAGTACTTTTGCATACGTTGCCTTAATGGCTTCTTCTTCATCGTTTTTCGGGTGGGGCGGATAATCAGGAACCGCGTAACCGTGCGCTTGTAACTCTTTAATTGCCGCAATTAACTGAGGAATTGAAGCGCTGATATTAGGCAGTTTAATAATATTGGCTTCAGGAGTTTTAGCCAGTTCGCCCAATTCGGTCAATGCATCTCCAATGCGTTGATCTGTTTTCAGGTAACCGGGAAAGTTGGCGATGATTCGCCCAGACAGAGAGATATCTCGTGTTTCAACCGTCACATCCGCAGCGCTGGCAAATGTCTTTACAATAGGAAGAAACGAATAGGTCGCCAGGGCGGGCGCTTCATCTGTTAGCGTATAGATAATCTTCGCCTTATCTGTCATGAGTATTCCTTGGTTATTTAGCCTCAGTGTGACGACTTAAGTAAAAAATGATGGTGTTCAAATTGCCCCTGAGGCTTGTTGTTGATTCAGGGTACAAACTTTATAGTCTGGATCTCTTTGACCACTTTATAATGTTTATCATTACCTGTCAGAAGAGGCACTCCATAGGCAACAGCTGTCGACCCTATCAATGCATCAGCAAGCTGTATGGAGTGACTGAGGTAATGCTGTTCAACATAAAACATCGCTTTGCTCGATATTTCTTCCGTGAGATAAACAATTTTTGTATTCCATGCCTTTAATGCTTTACGCAATAAAAGTAACTCTTTTTTATTTCTCATCCCTTGGACTAATTCCATGTATGTCACAACCGAAACCATAAATCCTTTGTTTTTATAAATGATTTTTTGTGCATTTATATTTCCACGCATGTACCAAATAATAACATCGGTATCAATCAGCATTAAACCTGCCTTTTCTTATATTTCTAACATAGTCGTCAACGCTCTCTGTCTGCAAATTATTTTCCCATATTCCAAATAGTTTGTTTGTAGATGAAGAGTAATCCTGCTTTTCTTCGATAGGTATTAATTTTGCGCAAGGCTTACCACGATAGGTAATAATAACCTCTTCCCCTCGTTTTACCGTATTAAGCAGCTCGGTAGAATGAAGCCTAAGATCTTTTGCAGTTGCTTCCATTGTAATATATGCCTTCAGTTTAAAGTTCACATTTTAAAAAGTAATCTTTGTTTAAGGGAAAGTCAAACCAGGCTTGGCAAGATAGCCTTATTCCATGACCACTCCTAAAGCGAAACTTCGATAATGACTTCATCGCTTTTCCCCTGCTCGTCCACTACAGTGATCACATAACGCCCAGACTGAAATAAACTTGGGCAAAGGGGGCTCGATTCAGATAGAGTGTGAGAATTTCATCTTTGCTGTAGTGCCACTTTAATTGCAGCGCTCGAAAGATCTGTTTTGATTTGCCGAAAAATAAACGTGAATGAGGGTCGAGCAAACGTGCCACCTGCATGGTCAACGTCGAAGCACCAGAGATTAGTCGATCACTGCCCAAATTCTGCCAGGTCGCACGCACAAGCGCGAAGGGATTCACACCGGGATGATAATAAAACCAGCGATCTTCATAATTAATCAGAGCATCCAGATAATTTGGCGAAACATCTTTGGGTGCCACAGGATAACGCCACACACCATTGTCATCTGCAAACGCTCTGAGCGGGCTTCCATCTTGAGCAACAACAACCCGTGCGAACTGGACATGAGTAGATGGCAATGGAAAAAGAAAATCTAATAGAATGAAAACTATGAAGCTTGCAATCACAACAAGCAAAGGTCTCTTGGTATGCATTAAGATTTTCACCATGCAGACCGATGCTTGTGTTCAAAAAATAACGCCTTTTTATTTAACAAAATAGATTATTAAGACAACCTAACTATGCAAACTTTTTTATCGCCCACTATTGCGCTTTTTGATAAATTAAAATTTGCAAGCAAGTTTGTAATAGTGAGCTTCATAAGTATATTTTAATCCACATAAAAACTGTTTTAATACTAAATAGAGTAATCCAGTTTGGAAAGCATATAAGCGGAAAATCAACAACTCTAGCTTCTTGACCTCATGTAGATTCAGTCAAACAAACTAAGCTGAAATTTGTGACAAAATGGCTCTTTAATATTGTTTTCCAGATAGTTTTGTAAATTCAAATAAATACTAGAAATAAAACTATCAGTTAATAAATTTTTTCCATAGCTGTCTAACTCATCATTTAGTATTTTATCTACTCCATGATTTTCAATTTCAAAAAATACATACTCTGACAAATTGTACGAAAATTTTGCATTTCTTTTTTCTAATAACCTTAACGCTCGAACAAGAATGCCAATATCATTAGGGTTTTCTTTCAAATTAATATCAACAACTCGATCATTAAGCTTTTTCAAGTAATTTTCGATTGAATATATTTTTGATTTTGAACTATTAAGTACAACAGCATCCCAGTTAAAAAACGTGGTTTTTAGTAAACTATCGAAGGATTCTTCTTTTACCAATCCCTCTTTGAATGCCCATGTGTTTTTTAAAGACCAAAGATCAATTGACCACTTATGATATTGCAAGCGATATCCACCAAATGAATTTTTCACTGCATCAAATTCGGCTACTTTAGAAGCTAAACCACGTTCATCATCGGTTTCAACAACGATATCAATATCAGAGCAAAAAGTTCTATTTGTCTCTAGGCACAAATCCCTTAATAAACCGCCAAATATAGCTACTTCACCGACCTCTTCGATATCCTTAATAAATTTTTTAGCACTATATTCTTTTTGCAAACAGTTATCTATATCAGAGAATCCAACTAAGTCACCAGTGCCATAGAAAGAACACCTATCCTTGGGTGTTGACACCAAGAACCGGTTTACTCGCTGTTTAAGAGCATCAAAGTTCGGAACAATACAGTTATCTATTGGTTTAATTTTCTGCATATTGTTTTAAATTTTGTAACAAGGAAATCGCATACGAATCTGTCATCCCTGAAACCATATCCGTTATTAATTGTAACTCTTTATACCTCTTTGGAAGTTTATTTTCTTTATCTAGAAAAACACGCCTGTAGTTTTCAGAAATCCTTGAAAATACATAATCAGCATATGGAGCGCTAAATTCAGGCTTTCTATCTTTGTGCTTATATTTCGTTTGAATGGCTCCCCAAAAAATGTCCATCAGTTGATTAATAGTGTTATAGCCTGTCAGTTCAACCTCCAATATAGCACGATGTTGGTAAACATGGCTTTTATCAAATTCTTTTAATAATTCCCGAATTTTTGCAGCCTTACTCACTTCAATAAGCTCCTTATCAAAGCTACCCACTATAAGCTTTGCTTTGTGTTTGGGATCAAGATAAGCATTTGTTACCGCAACAATCATTTCATGGATAGCATAAACTCGGAACATTTGCATAGATATATCGTTTAACTCCGATGGAGACAAATCAACATTAAGATAATCAGCATGTTTTTTTTTCGCCTTTTTTATCACGCATTTAACTAACTTATCACCTCCATGATGATGTTCAAGAAAAGTCATTAAATCAGAAAAAGAAATTATACTTTTCTTTACGGCATCTTCTGCATCCAAAACAGAATAAGCAATATCATCACAGGCCTCCATTATGTAAGTCAATGGGTGCCTGCACCCCTTTCTCAAGCCTGTTTCTTTCCATATTGTTTTAACAATTTCTTTTTCTGACTGGAAATACCCAAACTTTTTGTATGCGATGCCTTTTTCCTTGTCTACTTCATTGGAAGCTACAGGATATTTCATCAATCCAGATAATGATGCAAACGTTAGATTCAATCCAAAGCTGTCATTAATAACTTGTAGCTTCGTAAGTATTCGAAGCGTTTGAGCATTACCTTCAAAGTTTAAAAAATCTTTTTTGTATTCTGGCTTTAAATCTTGACAATCAAAAACCTCCTTATTTTTTTAAACCAAGCTTGAATAGCTTGTTCTCCTTGATGTCCAAAAGGAGGATTTCCTAAATCATGAGCCAAACCAATTGCAGCCAAGAGTGCAGGTATATTTCTTTTTGCCTGCTCGTCATCATCATTTGCAAGGTTGTGATCGAAAGCCAAAGTAATACCAACACTACGAGAAAGGTTTGCCACTTCATGAGAATGAGTGAGACGTGTTCTTATGCTGTCGTTACGTTCTAGTGGAAACACTTGTGTCTTATCTGCCATTCTACGCACAGGTGTCGAAAACAGGATTCGATCATAATCCCTTTCAATTTCCGTTCTTGCACCATTTTTCTTAGGCTCATTACAAGCCTCCTTCTCCAGATCTTTCCTACGTACTGGATTTAAAAGCTTAGTCCAATTTGCCATTTCATAACATCCTTGTTTTTTTGTGGCTAACATTAAAATTTATCAAATATGCCAATTTTACAGAGAGTATTCAAAAACAGCATCTAATTTTTATCGGATCCCACGGTCATCCGTCACTGCCATTAAGTTAAGGATCGCATCTGGTTCCCCATGCTCCAGAGTGGGAATCCATACCGCAACATAATAATAACTCCGTATGCATTCTCCCACGTTGGAGCGTTGAAAACGAGAGAATATTCAAAAATTCACTTGTACTTCATCCTGTTTTGAGGCAATATTCGCCGATCTTTGTGGAGCGGTAGTTCAGTTGGTTAGAATACCGGCCTGTCACGCCGGTGGTCGCGGGTTCGAGTCCCGTCCGCTCCGCCACGCTATCTACACCACATAATGACTTCTTCTAACTCTCAAAAAACTCTGAACCCTGAACAAAACCCACTTTTTTTAAGTGCCCGAAATTACCGTATTTTTCTAATTTTACTTTTCTGTGCCATCCTTGGCTATCTAGGCCTTACCTTTTGGGTAGGCTGGGAAGAGATGCGGCAAGCAATTATAAAAATTGATGTAAGCGGTTTACTGATCGCTCTGAGTTTAACGCTACTCAGCCTTTCAATACGTTTTGCACGCTGGCAATGGTATCTATACATTCTCAATATTCATGTTCACTGGTTCAGCAGTCTGCGTATTTATATCGGTGGTTTAGCTCTGACCGCAACACCAGGCAAAGCAGGCGAGCTAATTCGAAGTATTTTTCTTAAACGTTACCATGTTAATTATACAAAAAGCTTTGCTATTTTTTTCTCTGACCGATTCACTGATTTAGTTGCTGTATTACTGCTTGCAGCCATCGGTATATGGGCTAACGAAGCAGCTCGACCTGTTGCTACTTTCCTTGTTATTGCAGTGATCACAGTTCTATTTATGATTCGTTACCCACAGATATACACTCGCTTTACAGAAGTTTTGGCACCTTTGTTGCCAGGTCAAAAGCTTGCTGAACTACTCCGTCGCAGCGCAAATATCATTGACCATTGTCGAGAACTTTTTCAGTGGCCTGTATTTCTCGGCTGCATTACATTGTCAGCACTCGCCTGGACACTGGAAGCCGTCAATCTGTTTATGATCGTAATATTGCTTGGTGCCAAAATTGGTTTTGCAACAATTTTGTTTATCTATGCTTTTTCCAAACTGGTTGGAGCAATCAGCATGATTCCTGGAGGCTTGGGCAGCACAGAAGCCACTTTAATTGCCTTGCTTATAATCAATAACGTTGATGAAACCACAGCCATCAGTTGTGCGATTTTCTTAAGACTCACCACATTCTGGTTTGTTTGTTCATTAGGGGCATTGGCAATGCCACGGCGTTGATTAGTTGTATACGCTTCTGGCAAGCTAGAATATATAAACCATTCCGTGATCGTTCCTAATTCATGTAAATAAAGAGGAGGCACCTCATGACAAATAACAATAGTAATAAACTGGATCAAATCGTTGCAAACGCACATCGTAACCGTACTCAGCGGGAGCAAGGTTATCGTGAACGGGCGCTCAAATTGTATGCATGGATTTGTGGCCGCTGTTCACGCGAATTTACTCGTGAAAATTTACAAGAGTTAACGGTTCATCATCGCGATCACAATCACGACCACAACCCTGAAGATGGCAGCAACTGGGAGCTGTTATGTGTCTACTGCCATGACAATGAGCACTCTCGTTATGAAGATTCCAACGGCATATATTCGGGTGAAGAGAAACCGGAAATAGCCACTCATAAAGCCTTTGCAGGATTAGCGGATTTATTCAAAAAACAAACTATATAGCAACACCTTTCTATCTTACTCGAGATTAAACAAGAGTAAACTGGAAATCTAAAAGAATAATATGGACAAAGGAGTGCCCCGAATGATGGTGAACAAACATGCATGAACTCTCTTTATGCGAAGATATGATCGGTCTGCTGCAGGAACGAGCAAAAGCAGACCACTACAAGCAGATAAAAAGAATCCAGCTTGAGGTTGGTAAGCTCTCCTGTGTCGAACCCGATGCCTTGATTGTTGCCTTTAATGCTGCCGCCAAAGATTCGATTGCTGAAAATGCAGCACTTAAGGTCAATGAGATCCCTGGTCTGGGGTGGTGTGATCAATGCGCTTTAGAAGTCACCATCGAACAACGCTTCGACACCTGCCCGCATTGTAACGGCTACCCACTGGAAATCAGACAGGGTGATAAAATGCGAATCAAACATGTTGAGGTGATCTGATGTGCACTGTCTGTGGGTGTCACGATGAACAATCCCGCCTGATCAGCATAGAGCAAGATATTCTAAGCAAAAATAACCGCTGTGCCACAATTAATCGCAATTACTTTCGTGGACGTAATATATTTTGTCTGAATCTTTTATCCAGCCCCGGCTCGGGTAAAACGACTCTATTGATTGAAACCATCAAAGCTTTAAATAATGAATTTTCAGTATCGGTCATTGAAGGAGATCAGCAAACAAGCTTTGATGCAGAACGCATTCGAAAAACCGGGGTTAAGGCGGTACAAATCAATACTGGAAAAGGCTGTCATCTTAGTGCCCGCAAAATAGGGCGCGCAATTGATGAACTTAAACCCGCTCCAGATAGTCTGCTGTTTATCGAGAATGTCGGCAATCTAGTCTGCCCCGCTGCATTTGATTTAGGTGAGTCCTGCAAGGTTGTGGTTCTATCCGTGACTGAAGGTGCGGATAAACCCCTTAAATACCCTGATATATTCCACGCTGCTGACCTGATGATTCTAAACAAAATCGACCTTTTGCCCTATGTTGATTTTGATGTCGAACGCTGTTTTGAATACGCTCGGCGAGTAAACCCTGATATTCAAACCCTACAACTTTCAGCAACGAAGGGAGATGGCATGAATTCGTGGCTGAACTGGATCAGACAACACAGGAAAACAACCTGATGTGCCTTGCAATACCCGCCAAAATTGAATCTCTGGATGCACTTGCCTCAACAGCCATTGTTAATCTGAATAACATTCGTAAAGAAGTTTCTACACTGTTACTTGATGAAGTCACCGTGGGTGATTATGTATTAGTGCATGTGGGTTATGCACTGGAACGCATCGACCCTGTGGAAGCAGCCAGGACACTGGCGATGTTCGATGACATGCAGGCGCTGGGTGATACAGAGTGAAATATGTTGATGAATTTCGAGATGGCGATAAAGCCAGACAAATTGCCGAACTGATTCAGTCGGAAGTCAGACCTGATCATCAGTATCGCTTAATGGAGTTCTGCGGTGGCCATACACATGCCATATTCCGTTTTGGTCTTGTTGATCTCATGCCTGAAAATATACAGTTTATACATGGGCCGGGTTGCCCTGTATGTGTTTTGCCGGCAGGCCGTATTGAAGCGGTTATCAAACTGCTTGAAAACAGCGACAATCTGATTCTCTGTACTTATGCCGACCTGATGCGTGTGCCTGCGGGCAAACGTGACAGTTTACACAAGGCAAAAGCACGCGGCGCAGATATTCGAATGATCTACTCCAGCACCGATGCACTTAATATCGCTCGTAATAATCCTGGGCAACAAGTATTTTTTTTCGCTATCGGCTTTGAAACCACAACACCACCGACGGCCGCCGCGATCAAAATCGCCCATCATGAAAAGCTGAAAAACTTCAGCGTATTCTGTAATCATGTCGAAACACCACCTGCAATGGCTCATATTTTATCTTCAGGTGAAACTCAGCTTGATGGCATTCTAGGGCCATCACATGTCAGTACGATTATCGGTAGCCATGCTTATGCTGAGTGCTGCAAACAGTACAGTACACCATTCGTAATTGCCGGCTTTGAACCACTGGATATACTCCAATCAACACTGATGCTGGTTCGCCAGATAAATGAGGGGCGGTTTGAAGTCGAAAATCAATACTGCCGTGCCGTCAAAACAGATGGCAATAAAAAAGCACAAACTCTGATGAGTGAAATATTCGAACAGCGACCGCTGTTTGAATGGCGTGGTTTGGGTGAGCTTGCAAACAGTGCCATACAGATCAAAAACAGGTTTTCTGATTTCGATGCCGAGAAACGCTTTGCCATGGAGCACATCGAAGTTGCAGACATCAAAGGTTGCATCTGCCCTGCTGTGTTACGTGGAGTCAGCAACCCTGATGAGTGTAAGTTGTTCGGCACGGTCTGTACACCTGAAGATCCTAAAGGTGCCTGTATGGTTTCATCTGAAGGCGCTTGTGCGGCCTATTATAGTTATGGTCGGTATCGAACTGAGGTTGAGGTCGTAAACTCATGAGTCGTCTGGATCTGAAAAATGGTGTTATTGAAATAATTCATGGCAGTGGTGGCAGAGCATCAAGCCAGCTAATTGAAGAGTTATTCATACCTCACTTTGATAACGAATTATTACGTCAGGGAAATGATGCGACTGCTTTCGATATACCTGCTGGGCGCATGGTCATCACAACCGATGCCCATGTGGTCTCTCCCCTGTTTTTCCCTGGAGGAGATATCGGCTCACTTTCGGTGCATGGCACTATTAACGATGTCGCGATGAGTGGTGCCAAACCTTTATATCTTTCAGCCAGCATTATTCTTGAAGAAGGCTTTCCGCTGGCCGACCTGGAAAAAATTGTGATCAGCATGGCCAATGCCAGCCGTACAGCGAATGTCCCCATTATTACGGGTGATACCAAAGTGGTTGAGCGAGGTAAAGGCGATGGTGCTTTTATCAGCACGAGCGGGATCGGTATCGTTCCAGAGGGTATCAATATATCAGGTGACTTAGCTCAACCGGGTGATCTGATTTTATTAAGTGGTTTTATTGGTGATCACGGCGTTGCTATTCTCTCCAGCCGTGAAGGGCTGGAATTTAGCACAGCAATTAAATCTGATTCTGCTGCGTTGCATGAGCTTGTATCAGAAATGGTGCAAACCGTGCCGGATATTCACTGCCTCAGAGACCCAACGCGAGGCGGCCTGGCAACCACTTTGAACGAGCTGGCCAGGCAATCCAAAGTTGGCATACAGATTTATGAGCATACGATTCCGGTACGTGCAGAAGTGAAAGGCGCATGTGAGCTGCTGGGTCTTGATCCGCTCTATATAGCAAACGAAGGAAAATTAGTCTGTATCTGCCCCAAAAAGTCAGCGGAGAATCTGCTCAATATTATGCAACAACACCCCTTGGGAAAAGAGGCCGCAATCATTGGTCAGGTCACTGAGGATAAACAGCAGCTTGTTGTGATGAAAACAACCTTCGGGGGGCAACGTGTTGTCGACTGGCTGGCTGGCGAGCAACTACCACGTATTTGCTAAAATATGATTCAAGGTTTTACTACCACAATACAGCTGCCAGAAGGCTTTGAAAAAGCTTCTGAAATACTCGCCTTGGGTGGTGAACTTAAAAGCAGCATATGTCTGCTGAGTGATGGCCAGGCACATATCAGCAAAATAATGGGTGATCTTGAACAGGAAGCTGTTTACCGTAGTTTCATACAACAAGTTGGTCGCGTTTTTACTCACCTGAAACCCAGGCAACTGGTTATCGACAAACACCCTGATTACCTATCCAGCCAATTAGGCCACAAACTGGCTCAGAGACACAATATCAAGCTGACTCAAGTGCAACACCATCACGCCCATATTGCCGCCGTCATGGCGGATAACAATTTACCGTTGAACTCAAAGCCCGTCTTGGGGATTGCACTCGACGGGCTGGGTTTTGGCGATGACGGTACGATTTGGGGCGGTGAAATATTACTCTCGAATTACCAGATTTTTAAAAGGCTCGCCAGTTTTCAACCCGTCGCAATGATCGGTGGTGGTGCTACCATTCATGAGCCTTGGCGCAATACTTTGGCACATTTACTACCCATTTGGGATCAGATTCAAAAGGAATTCAACGATACTGAGATCATACAATTTCTAAGCAAAAAACCCATTTCAATGTTACAAACAGTGGTCAATAAAAGATTAAATGCCCCCCTCACCTCTTCTTGTGGCCGCCTGTTTGATGCCGTTGCCGCCGCATTGAGCCTTCATCGTGAGCATGTTGAATTTGAAGCACAAGCTGCAATTCAGCTGGAAAAACTAGCTACAACCTGTTTTGAACAAGAGACAAAACCTTATACCATTGGCATTGATCATAAAAACTGTTTACAACTTAATTGGCAACCGATGTGGTTAGAAATATTGCAAGATATTCAACAGGGTCATCAAGCTAAAATGGTTGCATCCCGTTTTCATCATACATTGATCCATGCACTGAGTGAGCTGGCGATTCAATTTGGAAGATCACACCCTTTTAATCACATTGCGCTTTCTGGCGGTGTCTTTCAAAATCGACTTATTTCGACCGGCCTTCCACGTTTACTCGAAAGTCACGGATTTAAGATATTGCAACATAGCCAAGTACCCACCCATGATGGCGGCTTGGCCTTTGGGCAATCAATTGTTGCCGCAGCTCGCTCTAATAAATGATAGTTATGTGTTCGCGAATATTCACCACGGCCGTAACCTCATGAATTAAATGTAAAAATCACAGATCTTGAAATATTTCTGAAAATGACTAGAATAAGTAGTCATATTATAAGTTATTTTTGAGGTGGTCATGAAGGCGTCTATAGTCGATCTGAGGTATAAGACGAACGATATTCTAAAAGCTCTTGATAGAAATGAGAGTGTGACGGTTCTCTATCACGGTAAAGTAAAAGGCATAATCAAACCTGCTAGAGAAAAATCGGAACTAAAGATTAAAGATCATCCATTTTTTGGAATGTGCATTGAGTCAGCGACGACAGTACTAGAAGAACTAGAAAACTTGAGAAAACCTCGGCATGATCTTTGATACAGATATTCTGATATGGGTTCAACGGGGGAATGATAAGGCGGCCAAGCTCATTGAAAAAGATGAGGACAGGCATCTTTCCATTCAGAGTTACATGGAGCTACTCCAAGGGGCTAAGAATAAAACTCATCATAAATATGTGAAGAATTTTATCAGTGAATTTGAGTTCTCAATTTTACCTTTCACCGAGAACATAGGTCATCGGGCGTTAATATATGTAGAAGAGTACGCTCTTTCGTCAAATATGAGAGCAGGTGATGCGATTATAGCTGCGACTGCTGTTGAAAATAATATGATGCTGGTTTCTAGCAACGTAAAGCATTTCAAGGTTGTAAATGAGTTACAGATCAAGGGGTTCAAGCCATAAAACACATAACGAATAAGGTTAGCCCCAGTGTGAGGCGCCAGCCGAACCACGACCTAAACCGCTTTGTTGTACAAGCCCGGTGGATTAATTCCTGTTTAAAGTTCGCTATGAAAATAGCTTTTTGGGTTGTCACCTGATTGAAGAGTCAGATGGCTTTTGTGGTTAAGCAAAGGTACAGAGCGATCACTTCCTCATCTGAAAAGCTTAAATCCGCATGATTACTCATTCTCTGGCAATAAACCCAAAGATTTTTCTCATAGTGTTTGCATACGTACAGATATACTGTTATCAATTGTTCTTGCCAGTCCATGGGGAAAGCTCCATATCATTAGGAAAGTTAAGCTGTTCCTTTATATTATAAAGTCAACTCTATGGGCTGGCTACAATATTAGCTCTTAATTCACATTTAAGATGTTGCAAATGTTTTTGATAATCTTGCTTGAATTTGGAATTGAATGATGTTGTCATGGTTCTGTAACCCTTGTTGTTTTTCAAGAGATTACAATTTACCTTTTTATGCGAGTAAAAAGGCAGGGGTTACACTGAATTATTTTGGGGCTCGGGGCTTTTTCCGCAGAGCGGCTTCGATCAATCGGGTAGCCGGAGGTCTCTAACCTCCAGCCCCCACAACACCCTGCATGCGGCTCCGCACAGGGCGTTTCATTTAGCATGGTGAAACTTGATCCATCCATCGCGTAGCGCATATAGCCCCTGAGATTTCAAGTAGTTATTAGATAACG
>WFXF01000014.1 GCA_015490755.1 Gammaproteobacteria bacterium | reverse complement strand
GTTAATTGTAATGAATGAAATTTATTACGCACATTCGGGGAATAACCCCGATAAATCAGACTGGCAAATGCTGTCAGATCATTTAACAACAGTTGGCTTCCTGGCGGCGAAAAATGCTCGATATTTTGATGCGAAAGCACTTGCTGAGATAGCAGGTAATCTACATGACCTTGGTAAATATACAGTTGAATTTCAGGCACGACTTGAAGGTAGCAAACGAGTTGACCATGCGACTGCTGGTGCAAAAATATCTTTTGAAAAGTGGGGTCGTTTAGGGAAAGTGATCAGTTATATTGTTGCGGGACATCACGCAGGGCTGGCCAATGGTATCGATTCAGGAGAAAACAGATCAACATTAAGTGAACGATTGAAAAAAACAATTCCAGAGCTGGATGAAATATGGAAAGACGATATAACACTGCCTGATCAATTACCATTTCCCTCGTTTAAAATAGCAGAGAAGTTTGAGGGCTTTCAGGTGGCTTTTTTAATTAGAATGCTTTTTTCTTGTTTGGTTGATGCTGATTTTATTGATACAGAGGTTTTCTACGCAAAACTTAAAGAAGAAAATAAAAATCGTGGAAATCATCCGCCGCTTTGCAAGTTACAGAAAGCGCTTGATAAGCACCTTGAAAACTTAAAAAGAAAATCTACCGTTACTAGCTTGCCTAGTAAAGTCAATACTCTCAGGCAGAAAGTACTTGATCATTCAAGAAAGCAGGCATTGTTATCTCCCGGAATTTTTTCGTTGACCGTACCTACAGGGGGCGGAAAAACACTAACTTCGATGGCTTTTGCGTTGGATCATGCCATTGTCCATAATCTACGCCGGATAATTTACGTTATCCCTTTTACCAGTATTATTGAGCAAAATGCCAAGGTTTTTCGTAATGCATTCAAAGGGGTAGGTGAAGATGTTGTCCTAGAGCATCACAGTGCGTTTGATGATAAAAAGCTTAATAATCGTGAAGAGACAAAAGACAAACTCAAGCTGGCAATGGAAAATTGGGCATCCCCTATTATTGTCACCACCGCCGTTCAATTTTTTGAATCACTGTTTGCTGATCGAACATCCAAGTGTCGTAAATTACACAATATTACGGGTAGCGTCATCATTCTTGACGAAGCACAAATGTTGCCATTAACACTTTTAAGGCCAACAATGGCCGCTATTGAGGAGTTGGCGAGAAACTATAAATGTACCATTGTATTGTGCACTGCAACACAGCCCGCACTTCTGCATTCTGATGATTTTTGTAACGGATTCAAAAATGTTCGAGAAATAGCACCCGAGCCTTTGCAACTTTACACCGAGCTGGATCGTGTCACGGTTCGACATATAGGCGTTCAGACTGACGAGCAGTTAGTTGACGCGGTAAAAAATAAAAATCAAATTCTTGTGATTGTTAATAATCGCAGACATGCTCATTCGCTTTTTGACTTGATGGGTAGCGATGAAAGTCATTATCACCTGACAACATTAATGTGCGCTTCACACCGAAGAAAAGTATTGGATGAAATTCGTGAACAATTAAAACATGGGGATCGTTGTAAAGTGATTTCCACCTCGTTGATTGAGGCAGGTGTTGATGTGGATTTCCCTATTGTGATGAGAGCTGAGACAGGGCTTGATTCCATCGCACAGGCTGCCGGACGGTGTAATCGTGAGGGGCGAAAATTAAAAGAAGAGAGTGAGGTTTTGATTTTCACCTCTCCTGAATGGAAGGCGCCGCCAGAACTTGATCAATATGCTGCCAGTATGCGTCATGTGATGCGTAATCACGATAGTGATTTGCTGGCTCCAGAAGCGATCAAGGCTTATTTCAAAGATGTTTATTGGCGTAAAGAACAAGATGGTGTACTTGATAGCAAAAAGATATTGAAAATGCATAGAGATCATTATGCACAGCTGACATTCCCGTTTCAAACTATTGCCAATGAATACAGAATTATTGAAAGTTATATGCACCCAGTCATTATTAAGTACAACAAAGAGGCCGAGGATTTGATAAAAAAACTTCGTTATGCCGAGTTTGTTGGCAGACTTGCAGGGAAATTACAGCAGTATATTGTTCAAGTGCCTGATCAGGCTTTTATCGCGTTAAAAACGGCTGGGGTTGTTGTGGCAATAGAGCCGGAGAGATTTGGTGATCAGTTTTGGGAATTAATTGGTTATGATTTGTACAGTGAAGAAGCAGGGCTAAGTTGGGATAATCCTTATTTTATTGCCGCTAATTCCACTGTGATGTAGTCACCAAAAATTAATATTTTATAATGACTAATTGACAGAAGATATTAATTGCCTATACTTGTTCCTAAGAATAACTATAGGAGATATTCGGTGCAAGAATTTTTTGGTGTTCAGATTAAAAAAAATGAGAAGGGTAAAGTGTGCCTGGCGTTTTGGGGCTGTGTCAATATTTCAGGAAAACCTAAAGTATATGTTAGCGCCTGTGCTGTTATTGTTATTGCGGTTTACTACTTAGTGCAATAGCAAAAAAGCCAAAAAAGTCGTATCTTTTGCTAGGTACGTGGATTGAAACTGTCAGTTAGTAATATTGGTAATTACTTTTACCTGTCGCGCCCCATCTTGGGCGCGTGGATTAATATTTACAAGGGAGGAATGCATGTCTTACGGGATCAAACTTCACATCGAAGGAGAAAACGCCTGTTTTACCCGGCCAGAAATGAAAGTCGAAAGAGTTTCATATGATGTCATCACGCCATCAGCAGCTCGTGGCATTCTGGAGGCCATTCACTGGAAACCGGCTATTCAATGGGTGATCGATAAAATTCATGTTTTAGAACCCATTCGCTTTGAATCCATTCGACGCAATGAGGTTGCTAGCAAGATTTCTGCGCGCAATGTCACAAGTGCAATGAAAAAAGGTTCGACCGAAGGTTTGTATATTCTTTCTGATGATGGAAAGGAGAGGCAACAGCGTGCAGCAATGATTTTAAAAAATGTTGGTTACATCATCGAAGCACATTTTGTTTTAACTGACAAAGCAGGAGAAGGTGATAATGAAGGAAAGCATCTTGATACCTTTAACCGTCGTGCCAGAAAAGGACAGTGTTTTCACCAACCCTGCTTCGGTACTCGAGAGTTTCCTGTGCAATTTACATTGATTGAAGAAGGCGTGTTGCCAGCATCCAATCTTTTAGAAAGAGACAGAGATTTCGGCTGGATGTTGCATGATATTGATTTTGCTAACAAGAACACGCCGCACTTTTTTAGGGCAGTTATGAAAGATGGGGTGATTAATGTCCCGCCATTTCACTCTTCGGAGGTGAGCGCATGATACTCACTGCTTTGAGTCAATATTATGATCGCCTAATCGATGACCCTGACCCTGATACTGGCAGATCAAGCGTGCCTGCTTTTGGTTTCAGTGAGGAAAAAATAGGTTATGTATTAGTTTTGTCAACAGACGGACAACTGCTTGATGTTATTAATCACCTAGAGACTTCAGGAAAAAAGCCTCAAGCAAAAAAAATGTCTGTTCCCCGTCCAGAAAAACGTACGTCTGGAATTCAACCCAATTTTCTCTGGGATAAGTCCGCTTATGTGTTGGGAGTGCAGGCTAATCCAGATAAAAAAGTGAATAAAGAAATGCCTTGGATTGAGTCAGCCAAAATATTTGATGCATTTAAACAGCGGCATATTGACGTGTTTGAATTGTGTGACGATGAAGGTTTGTCTGCGTTAGTCAAGTTTTTACAGCAATGGCGTTTTGAGCATATTGATGAGTCACCATGTAGTCACGACATGTTACATACAAACCTAGTTTTTCAGCTGGATGGTGATCATTGTTATCTACATGAAAGGGAAGCGGTTAAAAAGCAGTGGGCACGGCTACTTGATAGTTCAACTCAGACAGTAGAAAGTCACTGCTTAGTGACCGGGAAAAAAGAAAAAATTGCCCGATTGCATCCATCAATTAAAGGCGTGTTTGGTGGGCAAAGTTCGGGGGGATCTATCGTCTCTTTTAACTCTGAATCATATGAATCATATGGAAAATCACAAGGTGAAAATGCGCCTGTATCGGAACTTGCCGCCTTCAAATATACAGCGATACTTAATTATTTGCTGAATCGTGATAACAAACGTTGTTTCTCCGTCGGCGATGCCAGTACTGTATTTTGGGCTGTCGCGGCAGGTGGAGGAAAAATACAAAAAGCAGAGCAGCTTTTTATGCAGACCGTTAATCCGAGTGATGATGGTGAAGCGGCACAACTTAATCCTTTGGTTGAAAAAATTTCGCAAGGCCAGCCACTAAAAGAGTTTGCGCCGGATATTGATCCATCAACACGTTTTTATCTGTTGGGTTTGGCACCTAATGCAGCGCGTCTCTCAATTCGCTACTGGCTGGATACCAGCTTTGGTGAGTTGGCACAGCATATGGCAGAGCATTTCAGCGACTTATCTATGGATCCATTGCCTTGGAATAAACCACCCTCGGTATTTCGACTATTGATTGAGCTTGCTCCATATCGTCCGGGGCAGAAATCAAGTGCTAAAGATATACCGCCTCATCTTGCAGGTGAAATGATGCGCTCAATTTTGACCGGAAACCGCTATCCTCACTCTTTACTGGCGCAGCTTGTTTTGCGTATTCGAACTGATGGGCATATCAGTTCATTGCGTATTGCCATGATCAAGGCTGTGTTACACAGAAATCACCGGAAACATTTAATAACGAAAGGAGTTCCCATGAGTTTGAATAAAAATTTTGACAATGATGCCTATCAAACAGGCCGACTGTTTGCCGTGCTGGAACGTATTCAGTCCAGCGCAATTAAAGGGGCTAACGCAACAATTACTGATCGTTATTTTGGTACTGCGTCGACAGTGCCATATTCAGTTTTTCCGCGCCTTCTTGCTGGAAGTAAAAATCATTTATCGAAAATACGAAAAAGTAAACCTGGTTATGCTGTCAATCTTGATAAAGATATAACTGCGGTCATTGCCAAGTTACCACCAGAGTTCGCTAAACATTTTTCGATAGAAGACCAAGGGCGCTTTAGTATTGGTTACTACCATCAACGTGAAAAATACTTCACATCAAGTAACTCAGAATCAGAGCAAGAAAACTCTATAACCAGCTAACTTATAAGGACTTAATTATGACTATTAAAAATCGCTATGAATTTGTTTATATATTTGACGTAACCAATGGTAATCCGAACGGTGATCCTGATGCGGGGAATATGCCTCGACTTGATCCCGAATCTAGTAAAGGATTGGTCACGGATGTTTGCTTGAAACGTAAAATTCGCAATTACATCGAGCTCACTGAGGGAGATACCCAAGGTTATGATATTTATGTTAAAGAAAAATCTGTTTTAAATAAGCAAAACAAAAAAGCTTATGATGCGCTAGAGATCAAGCCAATAGATAAAAAATTGCCGAAAGAAACTGAAAAGGCTCGCGCTATTACAGACTGGATGTGCGCGAACTTTTTTGATGTTCGTTCATTTGGTGCAGTAATGACAACCACCGTAAATAGCGGCCAAGTACGCGGCCCCGTGCAGTTAGCTTTTGCTAAATCTATAGACCCCATAATACCATTGGAAATATCCATTACTCGCATGGCAGTCACTACCGAAAAAGAGGCGGAAGATCAACAAGGCGACAATCGTACTA